>JAJDEH010000246.1 GCA_029259935.1 Planctomycetota bacterium | reverse complement strand
ATCGTCCAGCACCAACCTCCAAAACTCCTCTCTCTCAACCGACCGCTTCGATCTCGCCATCGCAAAGCTCCCAAGTTCGAGGAAACGAAATCCTCTAACCTAACCCACAAAGCAAGATGTACTTCACCATCCGCTCACGTTTGGCCTTCACTCGAAAACCTCCTTAGCGTTGCGGTGAAGAAGTATTCTTACACCTACTAAACCGCGAAAAACGCAGTGGGTTTTCGAGTTTCTTATCTTAATCCCAAAAAATAGTCGCTTGATTCAGGACTAGAACGGACTAGACAGCAGCGCTCGTATGCATGTAGCAGTTCCAGGTACGATTAAATTCTGTTTTTTTTACGAGCGACCGTTCAGATAGGATTCGAGCCTTGGCGATTTTTCAACCGGACGTTCATGAATACCAATCTCACCTTTCAAACGTCCGGATCAACCTCATCCAGTTTGCTGGTGCGCGTGCGCAGGCACGATGCGGAGGCATGGGAACGTCTGACAAAGGTTTATGGGCCGCTGGTTTATGAGTGGGCGCGTGGTGCTCATTTGCAGCCCGAAGACGCCGCCGACATCGTCCAAGATGTGTTTCATGCGGTTTCGAAGTGCATCGGGGCATTCGATCAAGACCGGGAGAGCGCCAGCTTTCGCGCTTGGTTGTGGGGAGTCACCAAGAACAAGTTGAGCGACTTTTTTCGTCGGCGGGCAACGCGACCCGAGGCCACGGGTGGGTCGGACGCGCAGCACCAATTTGAACAACTGCCGGAGTGTCCGCCCGAGGATGCCGACGAAGCCAACCAGACCGTTGTCAAAATGCAGTTGGTCCAGCGGACCCTCGATTTGATTCAATGTGAATTAAATCAGCACACCTGGCAAGCCTTCTTCAGCGGTCAATAAAGCAAAGTCGCGAGTTTTGATCCGATTGCGGGAAGAGCTAAGCGGGCTTGAATAGCCGCTGTTTGCCAACGATTTTTTTCGTCACACTCTTTGCCTGGGCGGTCGCCTCGCGCTGGTCGCAACTCTTGCTTTCATCGAGTCTTACAACCGGTCATTCTTGAAACTCAGTATTTCTTGTCAGACAAGAACGAAGTACTTGTTAGAGGATATTGCCTTGTCCCAGGGGACAAAGGCGTTCACTTCAGATCTAGGACATCAGCATGGCCCAACCGCACTGTCCAACGCCTGAAATATTGTGCAGTTATGCCGACGGTCAGTTGAGCGGCGAAAGCGGAGACCAGATCGCGGACCACCTCGCTGCTTGCGAGGAATGTCAAGCGACGCTTCAGACGACTCCGGATTCCGGCGACACTTTGGTCGCGTTGATTCGCGGCCGAATCGTCAACGGTCCTTATGTGATATGTGAACGAGCAGCCGTGCCAGGACGTCCTCGACCGCACCGCGGCGATCGGTCGCGAGCCGTCGTTGTCCGCGATTGGACCACCAGATGCCGCCGCGCCGATCGCCGCTATGCAAACGATTCGCGATTACCAGTTGCTGGAAAAGCTGGGCGGATGCCGTGGCGCGATTCAACCGAGAAATGAAAGCCGTCGGACGTGTCGAGCATCCCAACATCGTTGCCGCCATGGATGCAGGGAAGGATCAAGGTATGCATTATCTGGTGATGCAGTATGTGGAAGGGTTGGACCTCTCGAAGTTGGCTCGGTATTGCGGTCCGCTGGCCACGGCCGACGCCTGCGAATTGGTTCGCCAGGCGGCGTTGGGCCTGCAGCACGCCCATGAGTACGGCATGGTCCACCGCGACGTCAAGCCGTCCAACCTGATACTCACCGTTCCGGCACACTCCCAGGTGTCGCGAAGCGCGGACGCTGGAGGCGTGGTCAAGATTCTCGACCTTGGTTTGGCGCTTTTGGGCGAAGGCCGTCCCGGCGGAGCGGAATTGACTTCGACGGGCCAGATGATGGGGACGATCGACTACTTGGCTCCGGAACAAAGCACCAGCAGCCACCAAGTCGACATTCACGCCGGCAGCGGCAATGATATCGTCGTAGGCGGAACGGGGAACGATTGGATATTTGCCGGCAGCGGCAACGATGTCGCTGTAGGCGGAGCGGGAAACGATCGGATCTTCGGCGGCTTGGGCAACGATCTTCTCATTGGCGGCACCGGTCGAGACTTCATTCACGGCGGCCCAGGGAAAGACCTGATGGTGGCTGGCTCCGCCGAGAATGAAAACGATGTACCGTCACTTGAAGCCGCCCTCGCTGAGTGGCTCGACAACGACGCACCCGCGGCACTCGCCCAACTCGGAACCCTCATCGACGACGGCGAGTCGGATAAACTAGTGGGCAACCGCTATTACGACAAGCTGATCGCCGGACCCAATGACTGGCTGCTGCACTGTTTTTGGCATTGGGTTTGAAGCCGCCTGCGACGCCCACCAGCCTCGGGACAACAATATTAGCTGCGACGCTCCTGGAGGAAATCCTCAAGGTTCGTTACCAGCACGGCACCCGCGGGGTAGGTCTTACCGCCCGTGTTCCAATCGGTTCGCAGTTCGACAAACAGCAGGTCGCGGTAGGGCGAAATGATGGCGTCGTCGGGCGTTTCGATCTTGATCAACTTGCCGTCCCGGCGAAGCATCGTCTCGCTCGTCCAGAACGTGATCGCGCGGCGGACGAAGTCGTGTTCATGTCCCTTGGTGTGCGTGCGAAACGCGCCCACGGAAACGTCGTCGGATTTTCCCGCAAAGACCTGCTTTGCGTCGCCCAGCGGTGTGCCCCGTTGCCACTCTTTGACTACGCGGGGATATCCGGAATCGGTTAGCGAACCCGCGCCGAAGTCGCTGGCTACAAAGATACTGTCCAGGTCCCGCCAGGCGACTCGGCTCTTGGCCTCGGGCAGCACAAATCCATCACTGACGAATGCTTTCGATTCGACGTCGAACTCGCGAACCACGGTCGCGTCGGCACCGCCCCGCGAGAGAGAGATCAAGCAGCGGTGGCAGCTTGGCCGTAGAAACTCTACTTGCTTCCAGACCCAACCTTCCCCCTCGGCCAACTTGTCCAGGTCGAGTACCGTTTCCCAAGCGGGTTCTGCTTTGCGATACTCCGCCAGGGAAGTCCGCCGCCACAGGCCGCGTTTGTTCTTGGCGTCGCGCCAAAAGTTGTAGAAGTGGGGACCGGCTTTGGAAACGAACGGAATTCGCTCGTTGGAATCCAAAATCGTCAACAGCCGTCGGTTAAGAGCAGCGAACGATTCGGTTCCGGTTAGGGCCTGGGTACTCGCGGCGTTGTGGTCTTCGACCCACGCCAACGCCTTTTTCCCGGTGACATTTTCAAGCCAAACATAGGGATCGTCGGAGTCTTCGGCACGCGCGGGCTGGGTCAGCATAAGGACTAAGACTCCGCACCGCAGCCAACATGTGTTTACCATTTTGCTTCCTTCACTTTACTTGCCGATCCTGTGCGGCGAGCCTCTTGTTTGTCGTCGTTTTCCCGGCTAGGGTCCGCCGCCCACCGGAAGGCCATCGTTGGGTGTCAACATTTGCTCCAACACCTTGATGTCGATCGTATCCTCGCGAATCGCCATGGTCGCGGCATCCACGTAGACAACGTTGAACACGCCCGGATGCTCGGCGATCGACTCGTCGGAACTCTCGACCCGGGCCAAAAACTCTTTCAGTGTAATATCCTTCGGCTCGGCCCACTGCGTGTTCATTCCCTCGACTTCCACGATCATGATGGTGTTGGACAGGCCGTCCGCCACGAAACCGGCAGTCCGTGCTTGCTGTCCGTCAAACAACAATCCGTGCCCGGTTACCACGAAATATTGCGTTTCCGTCAGACCGGTCGAGGAACTGGAAGGACAGCGAAAAGCGGGCACCGGATGGTTGACGACGAACTGGTTCGCTTCATCATTCCAGGGCTTGTTAAAGTCGTATTGGTTGTACAGATGATTCTGCTCCATGAACGGCAAAATCATGGTCCGCCAACTGTGCATCGGCTGGCCATTTTCGTCTTCGATATAAGCTGGCGGAAAAGTGCGGTGCGTGTCGTTGTAACTCAACATGGCCAGTCCAAGCTGTTTGATATTGTTTTGGCACTGGGTCCGCCGGGCCGCTTCGCGCGCGGCTTGCACGGCCGGTAACAGCAAGGCAATCAGAATCGCCACGACGCAAACCAGAGCCACGCCACATGCGCCGACGACTGCGATCACGATGATCGCGGTCGAGCCTCCCGAGCCGCCGGACACGACCGGCACCTGGATACTCTGACCGCACTTGGCACAGGGAACCATCTGCCCGCCGGCTTGTTGGTCGAGGCGTTGCGGTGCTTGGCAGTGGGGACAATCAAACGAAATTAACATTCGGTGTTCCTCAGGCTAAAATTCAAACTTGCAACTTGTATCTTATCGGGCCACACGGTTTGCGGCAATTTTGAGTGTCGTGGTTCGCTCCGCGAACCTCACGTTTTGATCGCGGAGCGATCAACGACGAAGGACTAAAGAGCGGCGAGCAGTTTTTCCGGTGTCGCCTCGGTGGCGATGACGTCGACCAGCGAACTCTCGAGGTCCTGACCGCCGACCAATTGGACGGGGGCGTAGCGGCAGGAAGTGCCGACCATGTGTCCGACCCGCTCGTCGCTGGCCGATTCCACCAGCACACGCAAACGACGGCCGACCAAGCTTTCAAAGTACGACTGCCTTGAAGCTTGTTCAATTTGCCGCAGCCGTTCGCTGCGTTGCGCTTTGACCTTCTTCGGCACTTGGCTGGGCATCTCGGCCGCCGGCGTTCCTCGCCGGGGACTAAACGGAAAGATATGAATCTTGGAAAAGCCGACGTCGACCGCCGTTTGGCAGGTCTGTTCAAACTCTTCGTCGGTTTCCCCGGGAAAGCCGACGATGATGTCGGTGGTTAGCGCCGGCTGGTCGAGTTGCTCGCGAATCAAGCGGCAGCGATCAATAAAACGGCGAGTTCCCCAGCGGCGCCGCATTCGCCGCAGCACCGCATCCGAACCGCTCTGCAGGCAAACATGCAGATGGGGGCAGACGCGATCCGGATGATCCGACATGACGCGCAGCAGCTCGCGAGTAATCTCCGTGGCCTCGATGCTCGAAAGTCGAATGCGAAAGTCACCGGGCAAGTCGACCAACCGCCGCACCAAGTCGGAAAGGCGAGTCCAGTCGGCTTTCGCTTTTTCAAAGTTACCGTCGACGCCAAAGTGCCCCAGATGAACGCCCGTCAGCACGACCTCGCGATAGCCATTCGCCGTCAATTGACGAACCTCGTCAAGAATGTGATCGAGCGGCCGACTGGTCATCACCGGCCGGACTTTGGGGATGATGCAATAACTGCATCGCAACAGACATCCATCTTGAACCTTGACGTAGGCCCGATGCCGATTGCCGAATTGAGAAATCCCCGTGGGGATATCAACGACACCAAAGCGGCCCAGCAGGTCGGGCAGTTCCCGCTTGTCGGTGACCACTTCGGCAACGCGCGGCAGCGCGGCGACTTCCTCGGGAGCCCTGGTTGCATAGCAGCCCATGACGACAATCCGCGCGTCGGGATTGTCCCGCGCCATGCGGCGAATGACTTGCCGGCTCTTCGAATCGCCCTCGGATGTCACCGTGCAAGTATTGACTACGCACAAATCGGCCGGTTCGTCTCCGGCGTCGACATAACCGATCGTGCGCAGGCCCTCGCGGACGAATTCGGTTTCATATTGATTAACCTTGCAGCCCAAGGTGGTGGTTTTCAGCTTGGCGGACATACATCAGAAGATAACCGTTAATGCTCGGGGAGAAAATGCCACGATCATTTTGTGTTTCTGAAGCATTCTGGACGGTTTATGGTAAAATCGCGGGCCTCCCGTCACTCTTGTCTTTTTCTCCGGAGAAGCCGATGCGTCGCTTAACATCCGTTTTCGCATTAGTCGCAATTGGATTGGCGACTGCCGCCAATTCGCGAGCCGAAGAGACAGATGCCCCTTCCGAAGCGGTCACGGAGGAGGCATTACGCGAGGCAATCAGCAAGTCGATTCCGCTACTGGAAAAGGGCGCTTTGGGATCGGCGGAGCAGCGGAAGTGCTTTACCTGCCACAGCCAGGCAATGCCCGTATTGGCACTTTCAGAGGCCAAGAAGCGCGGGTTTGCCGTCGACCAATCGAACTTCGAGCGACAGCTAAAACATACCGCGGCCCATCTGAAACGCGGCCGCGAGAAGTATCTAGAAGGACGCGGGCAGGGCGGTCAAGTCATCACTGCCGGTTATGCACTGTGGGCTCTCGAAGCGGGCGGGCATGCCGACGACGAAACGACGGCCGCCGTGACGCATTACTTGCTGGAGTATCAAAAGGATCGCAATCGTTGGAGCCATGGCGGCAATCGTCCGCCGTCGTCGGGCAGCGACTTCATGACCACCTATGTAGCTCTGCGCGGCCTCACCCAGTTCGGCACCGAGGAACAGGAAGAAAACATTCAGGCCCGTACCGAAAAGGTCGGCCAGTGGATAACCAGCCAGACGCCCCGCGATACGGAAGACCGCGTGTTTCGCCTGTGGTCGTTGCCCTACCTGAGTGACAGTGATGGCCAATTCCAGGAAGCGACGAAGGATTTGCTGGCCCGCCAACAGGAAGACGGCGGCTGGGCACAGATGGACAAGATGGAAAGTGACGCCTACGCGACGGGCACCGTGTTGGTGGCGATGCTGGATGCGGGAGCGGTCACGCCCGATCATGAAGCGGTGCGCCGCGGGGTCCGCTATCTGCTGCGGACGCAACTTGACGACGGATCGTGGCATGTCGTTACTCGGGCGAAGCCCTTTCAAACCTACTTTGAAAGCGGGTTTCCGCACGGCAAGGACCAGTTTATCTCGATCACGGCCAGCAGTTGGTCGACCTTGGCATTGCTGCAGATTTTGCCTCGGGATGTGGCAACCAAAGAAGACGTAATACCGACGGCGGTGGAAGACTAGGGCACGAATTCCGCGAGACCCAACGTTCAATAAGTGATCACACAATGGCGCAACAGCCAGACACCGCTCATCGATTCTCAGGACGAGTCGAGGACTATGTTCGCTTTCGCCCCGAGTATCCGCGGGCCGTGTTGGACGTGCTGCGAAAAGAAACCGGCCTCACTCCGGCATCCGTGATTGCGGACATTGGTTCTGGAACGGGAATTTCGTCGGAGCTGTTTCTTGAAAACGGAAACACGGTGTTCGGCGTGGAACCGAACCCGGAGATGCGTGGCGCGGCGGAAGCACTGCTGAGCGATCACCCGCGGTTCCACAGTATGTCCGCCACGGCGGAAGCCACGACACTGCCAAGCCAATCGGTCCACTATCTTGTCGCCGGCCAGGCGTTTCATTGGTTCGACGTTCCCAAGGCGACCGTCGAACTGGCACGCATCCTTCGCCCTGGCGGTTGGGCCGTTCTGTTATGGAACTCTCGGCGAATCGATTCGACGCCGTTTCTGCGGTCTTACGAAGCGATTCTTCAGAAATACGGAACCGACTATCGGCAAGTGCAACACCGAAACACGGATAGCAACGTGCTGCGCACATTCTTTGCTCGTGAGGAGTTCTCGATGCACAGCGTGTACAACGAGCAGCGATTTGACTTGGAGGGACTGACGGGCCGATTGCTGTCTTCGTCGTACACCCCCACGGCGGACAGCGAGAATTATCAACCCATGTTAGAGCAACTTGCGGTAAGCTTCCGTCAACATGAAGTCGAGAATCACGTTGTGTTCGAGTACGATACCGAATTCTATTACGGGCACCTGGCCTAGTCGCCGCTGCATGGAGCGAACGAACGGGTACATCTGATTCTCCTTTTCCAAGCTTGCTTGGCGCAAAGGGCGTGTCCTCGGTCCGTTTTGCGCAACCTTGCGGCGAGTTGGTCCGACGCACCGTAGAATCTAGGATCCTGTTGCGAGCGAAAGAAGATCACGTAGTCCGGCTACACGGAAGGTCGGGTACACTGAAGGATCGGGCTGGGTGGTCTGTCGGTCCCCGTTTGCGTTTCTTAGGGCAAGTCGATCACAAACACACGAGTGAAAAGGAAATGAAGTCCCACTGCCATCGCCGCTGCTAAGGCAACGACCCACGGCGCGGCTCGCAACCGCCCGCCGGCCAGACACATTCCGATCGCCATGACGAAAACAAATGTCGCGCCGCGAAAGCCGACCGTAAAACCGTCGAAGTCCAATCCCAGGGCCACGACGTACGCGCAAGCCAGCAACGCGCACAAAATCGCCAGGCCGTAGCGGGCGGGGGATGATTCGTCCGTCGGGGCCTTTGATGCACGTGCTCTTCCGCGCAATGTCCGCACCACTGCGGCCACGCCGAAGATGGCGATTCCGACGAAGATGATCAAGGGCAAGTTCGGCATGTCCACCGACTCGCGCAGGTCAATCGACGAGACCTTTTCATCCAAGGCTTGAATACGCGCGGCTAACTCGGGGCCTCTGACAAAGTCCGGGTCGGATTGGATTTCGGCGAGCCATTCTTGGACGACCTCGGTCTGCATCGCTTTTTCCAGCGCGTCGGCCATTACTGCAGCGCGATCGGGCGGAGTGCCCTTGGGCATCCACCAGTAGTGCATGATGCCGGCTCGCACCTCGAGCCCTTGTTCCACCGCCGTGCGGACGTCCGCCATCGACGGGTGGCGTTCATCGGATAGGTACGCCAAGGCGCGAATTCCTTCGGTCCGGAATTGCAAGAATTCTTGATTCGAGAAGACCGTCAAGTCGATGTGACCGCCCTTGAGGTTATTGAAACGCTGCGCTCCGTCGCCGGTTTGCACAAAGCGAAACGCGGCACCAGGTTGCTCGCGTTCCAACAGCAGGCCCACGAAATGCGTGGGGGTGCCGAGGTTGCAGCCAAACGTGATGGTGTTGGGGTTCAGTTTGGCGTCGTCCGCCAAATCTTGGAGGTTGGCATAGGGCGAGTCTTCACGAACCGCGATGACGGTGCCGTTTTGTGACGTGCCGGCGACCGGCTCGAACGCCTCGGGACCGTAGTAGACCTTGCCCGAGTGCTTCGCCATGACGATCGCGTCGTGTAGCAGCAACACGGTGTATCCGTCGGGCCGGGCGTCCTTGACCCGGCGGCTGCCGATCGTGCCTCCCGCGCCGCCCACGTTCACGATGACTAACGGTTCCGGCAGCAGATCATTCTCTTCAATCGCCTGTTTGATAATGCGCGCGAAGGCGTCCGAGGCACCGCCCGAGGAAAACGGAACAATGACCTTAATCGGCTGGTTGGGAAAATCGGCCCGCTTTCCCTGATCCGTGCATCCGCAAACCAAGGCCACCAGCGCGGCACCGAACGCCAGACCGGCACTCAATTTCGTCAAACCGTCGGGGACTCGAAGAAGCTGCATGAATGTACACTCATCGTAAACGCCGCATCTTATCAGAATCGAATCGGCGAAACATATTACCTCCAGTGGGGTTTAAGGTTGCGGAGTAAGATTTTTTCTCGGTAAAATGAGAAAATACGACGATTGCCCGCCGGCATTTTGAGACGAGTCGCCAGAAATGAATCTCCTAGACGCCTGATTTACAGGCACCCACCTCACCACCACAAGCTGATTTGCGGCTTGGGTCCCGCCTTTCGACGACATAGGTTTAACGCAATGCAACTTCATCGGATGTTCCTTGCTGTTTGCGTCCTGTTCCCCAGTTTAGCAGTTGCTGACGACGCGACCACGACACCAAGCGACTCGCCCGACCAGCGGGGCCGGGAATTCTTCGAAAAACGAATTCGACCCGTGTTGGTCCAGCATTGTTACGAGTGCCATTCGAAGGACTCGAAAGAGGTCGGCGGCAACTTGTTTTTGGATACCCGCGCGGGCAGCCGAACGGGCGGGGAAAACGGACCC
>JAJDEH010000245.1 GCA_029259935.1 Planctomycetota bacterium | reverse complement strand
TTCAGTTCATCACTGTACTCTCGCCGCTTCGAACGACGCTTCTTTCGAGTAGACTTCCGAGTCATTGTTACACTCCTTTGCAATTAGTTTAGCGGCTAAACTAAGCACTTGGAGTGTCCGGCAATTCGGCGCCACCTCAGTCGGTCGGGCAAAAGCGGATTCAAAAAGATTCCACGATTCGCTGAGCATTGCTGGCCGAAGATGGCGCAATTAGGAGAATGAGCTACGACCGCTTGGACTCAAGAAATGTCTTTACATCCTTCGAGAGAAGCAACAAGTAAAGAAAATAGATGTACGTCAGCAGGTTGGCGGAAATCGAAATATAAAATAGCAAAGGAACATTGTTCATCGTAAGAAGAATCTTCGACAGCATCGCGACTCCGATCGAGAACAGGACGACACAAATCCAATGGGCCGCGCGCGATCCGACGTAAACAGCCCCGCAAAGCAACAAGGTTAAAATCAGTCGCACGATCTGGGCGGGCAGTTTTTGTGGTCCGATTGCCAAGTTGTATTGGATAATCGTAAACACGCAGACGCACACCACGGCGAAAGACGCGGACAGCAGCTTGATTCGACCCTCGGCAGCAGAACGTTGAAGTTCGCTTTGCCCGTTTGCTTCTTCAGAATCCAAGGATCCCATGCGACTGTCCAATTTCAATTGGCTGGCGCACGATCCGCAGCTTCAAATCCGCAGTCGCGATGCGTGCCATCACAGAAGGGCCGGTTCTTGGTTTGGCCGCAGCGGCACAAGGCGACGACCGGCTTGTCGGTGGGGATGGAGAACTCGTGACCCTCGGCGTCGACGATCGTGATCGGACCCTCCACCACGATGGGGCCGTTGTCGCGCAGGCGAATTCTGACTTCTGACATGCTGGTGCCATTTCTGGATGGAATCCCGTTTCTCAACCAGCATCATACCAGTTCGCTACTTGGGCGCGGACTCGGCGGCCGGGCTGGCGCTAGGTGCCGGCGGCGAGGGACTGGCGCGTAAGAAAACCAGCACGCGAACCCGGTCTTGCGGTGGCGCGGAACTTCTCAATGCGTCAGTGTCCGCTTCCGCCTGTTCCTGAAGAGGTGCGATTTGAGATTCGAGGAGCTTTCCGGCTTGCCTTTCGACCGCTTTTTCCAAGGCGAATCGAGAACTTAGCGCGGCTCCCTTGTTTTCATCTGCTTTCGACTCCTTGTCGGCGATTTTTTCGACCTCGTTCCTTGCTTCACGATTCGCTCTATTGAACGGAAGCTGGCCGCCGTTCTTGGCCAAGAGCTCCAAGGTCGCCCGTTGGTTGAGCGGAACCCGCGATGCCACTCCTTCGAATTGTCGCCTAGCTCCCGCCTTCTTTTGTGAATCTTGTTTAATACCTCCGCCGAGTCGTTCCTCCGCCGCGGGTGCCGAACCAGGTTTCTCGGGTGCCGGCGCGTCTTTGGGTGCGGCCCCTAGGCGCGACGCCACCTTGGCACGAGACCCAGCCGCGGTTTCCACTGGCTTGGGATCCTGTGACTGGGCATCCGTCGGCCTGGATTCATTGCCAGACGGTTCGGAGTCAGCCAGGGGCTGACCGGCGGCACGAGTCCGCCTCCGCCAGGCGAAGAGTTCACGAAGCGGACGAACGGCTCCGTTGGTAACTTCTTTGTTGAAGGCACCGAGTTGCAGCTCTCGTCCACGAGTTGCGGTTCGCGCGGCGTTGGGCTCTTGAACAATATTCAAAGCCACCAGATCGCCCGTTTGATGCAGTTCCTCGAACACCGCCTCGATCTGATGCGGCGAAGCTTCCACCACCAATGCGTCCAGCGCTTCGACTTGCTTGGCCATGTCCGCCCTGCTCAGTTCTCGACTGACCAAATCCTGCGCCGATCGAAAATAGGCTTCGTCCGCCACTTCGGCAAGCTGCCCACCGGCCACTTCATCACGGGCCAGAGTTTCGTTGGCAGCCCCCAGCAAGATGCCGTTCCGTCTCAGTGACCGATCCAGGTTTCCGGCGGCAATTGCTGTCGGGATGAAGTCAACCACCAAGATGTAAAAATCGACATGAGCCTCTTCGGCCTGGCTTCTTGCAAACGCGGTGCCGGCGGCTAACGGGTCGCCGAACGCCCCAGCGGTAGGTGCCGGCGAATTTTTGCCTCTGGTTTCCTTGACGGAATCCACGCCGCCACTGCCGCCGCGCCCGGGTAACGCCTTGCGCTTCATCGACGAACCTGAATCGCGCGCTTTCTTGCTGGGTGCGTCGAACGGTTGCAAATGGGGAGCATCTTCCCGTTTAAATTCTGACGGAGTAGACGAGACCGGCTTTTTCGTCCCCAGGCCTTGTTGCGGTTTCCCTTCGGCCTTGTACTTCCGGCCCAGAACGTTGGGATTTCGATTGAGTTTCTTCAGCACTTCACCGCGACTATCGTCCTTGGGTTCAAGACCTTCAAGCTCGGTGACCAGCCCGTTCACGGGCAACTCCCGCATTTCCTCGCCTTGGTGGTCCGAAAGGGTAGCACTGTTTGATTGCGCGGGCGCTGCCTTGCCTTGTTCAACGTGGATGGCGAGCCCGTCGTGTTCAGGTTCGACCTTATGTGAGGCAATGAACGCTGCGATAATTAGCGTCGCGGCCACGGTAGCGATCGCGCCAAGAGCGACCCGCGGGTTGCCAGGGTTTGGCTGGGACAGCTCCACATGATCGGGCTCTTGGTCGTCTGACGTTTCGTCGGTTCCGGCGTCGCCCGATGCGGCGTCGCCCGATTCGGCAGATGCGGCCGCCTGCTTGGCGCGTTGCACCACGCGGTCGGCGAAGTCGTCGCCCAGCCCAAAAGACGGCAGCGACTGCAGGCTATTGCGCAGCGCGCGCAGCTCTTCGAACGTTTGTCGATGTTCGGCGCTGTCCACCAATAGTTGTTCGACTTGCGTTTGTTCCTCGGACGTTAATTCACCGTCAAGGTACGCACTGATCAACTCATCAGGTAATTGCTCGTTCATAATTCTGGCCCGTTCTTGTGTTACTCGGCGGCGCCTTGCAACACTTCTATCAATTCGTCGCGCAACTGCAGTCGCGCTCGATGCAATCGGCTCCTCACGGTACCGATCGGCAAGTCGAGGATGTCTGCAATCGTTTCATAACAGCATCCTTCCATTTCCCGCAGCACCAGGATCGCGCGATGCTGTTCGCTGAGCACATCCAGCGCTTGGCGAACCATCACCACTCTTTCCTCACGTTCGATGCGGTCACCAGGACCATCACCAGAATCAATCGGCTCGGTGCCGGACTGTTCGCGACTTAGATCCACGGAAACTTCAACCTTCTTGCGCCGTTGGTGACTGATCGCCGTGTTGAAAGCTATCCTGTAGAGCCAGGTGTAGAAGGCGCTGTTCCCTTGAAAGGTATGCAGCTTGACGTAGGCCTGGACGAAGGCATCTTGTACCACGTCTTCAGCCTGCTCACGGCACCCCACGACGTGCACAACGGTATTGTACAGACGGTCCTGGTATTTACGGACCAACTGGCCAAATGCCGCCGAGTCGCCATTGAGGGATTGCTCAATGAGTTGCGCGTCGTCGAATTGCGCGTCGTCTTTCTTCACAACCGCTCCGAAATTACAGACGCGAATGATTCGTCAAAAGTTCCCGCCTCGTGGCGATGGAACACCAATTGGACGCACGATGGGGATATGATGCCGAGTTGGGGCCGTGCTGTCAAACCCTTATCAGCAGGGCAGTTGCGCCGAAAAGCGGCCAGCCGTCGTGGAGGGCCAGAATCTGCTAGCCGCCATCAAATTCAAACGCAAAAAGAGCCTGTTCCGTGATCCCCTGTTAGTGCGCACCGAACCCCGCCTGGGTTCAATATTTCTTGACCGTTTTTCCCGAATCGGCTCTGGCCCGATTTTGGATGCTGTCAATAATGTGACTTGTGGGCAACGCGCGGAGATTTCATAATCCGGCCACGCCATGTGATCGCTCTAGGCTACGTGAGTTATCAGGTCAATGGAATCACTCCCCTCCACCCTGGTGGACAGCCTGCCGCCCAGTCTTGTCCCTGAAGCCGAATCTTGGTGGCAATCGCTCGGTCCTCAAGACCGTGGTGAAGTATCGCGATTGTGCGATGGCCGTAAGGACCTCTTCTTATTCGAGACGTTTTCCGAGGGGGAGGACAAGCCGCGCGTCACGGGTGGAAAGTTCATACCGCATGACGACGCATTCGGTCTCGGCGAGTGGGGCGAGGATTACTTTCAGCATCTCCTCGATCATCCAGAGTTGATGATTGTCTTCGAGCCCGAACGGCGCGAGTTCCGCATTGGATGCTCTCGACATGTTGCGGCACGTCGCTGCTTCGTGGACGGTGAAATCGACGCTTCGTTCCAATGTCCCTTCAAATCAGACCGATGCTTGATGCGCGACATTCTCGCCGAACGTCATTCAGTGAAACTGCGACCTCTTTCGGCAAGGATTGAAGGAGACAGCTTCTTCCATGCCCCGCGACGGCGCTTTAAAAGCGAATTCATGGCACACATTGTTTTGCCTGGCGGCGGTACTGTCGGCGAACTGATGAAACCACAGATTGAACAGGCGTATTTGAGTGGCGATGCACCAAGCGGGATTGTCGGTCTTCTGGGAGTTCAAGAAGCTTGCCACGATGCCTAACCTACCCGACGGCAACCTCGATCGGCTCGCACTAAAGCTGCAGGGCCTAACGCACGAAGCGGAGCAGGAAGGCGCCGCGCGGAGGTTTGTTGCTCGGCGGCTCAAGAAGGGCGATCGCGTGACCGTTGGCGATGTGGTGATTGAGATTACGGGCGGGCAGGCGAGCTTGGTTGTGCATCATGCCGTGGGCGTGACACGGAACATCGACAGGTGTTTATCCGCGAGCGCACCGGAACCGCTAACGGGTAGCATTGCCGACGCCGCCGTGAACGAAGGAGACAGCGTCGATTAACGAAACACTATTTTACGTGAACGCCCGGTGAATGAAAGACGAAGGCGTGCCCGTAGGGCCTCTGCGGCAGATGCTGTTGGGCGTCGCGCATTACCCAGCCAACCGCATTAGTGGATGGCCATCCGGCAGAACCTTGCGAAGGTGGCCACGCAAAGCGCGTCGAACGTCCTTGTTTAGCAGAAAGAGCGCAGGCAGTGGGATTCCTTGTGACCAGAAGCCACGCGACGCATGGTACGCAAAGAGGTGGTACCGGACCACCTTGATATCGTCAAACCCGATTTCACGATGAAACATCCCAGTGAGTACATCCCAAGTGAGTTTCTTGTCATCGATCGTGAACTGGAAAACAGCGGTCATAAAGGCGGCCGCGACCGGCACAAAAAAGACTGTGGCAACGACTGTAAATGCAACAAGAGACCAAATCGCAAAGCTGTCTAGTTTCGTTGTGACCAGCAGAAAGTTCCAGACCGGAGCAAAGAAGAAAAGCAGTAGGTGAAGCAGGATATAAGTGAGGCATCGAAAGAGGTCAGGGACAACTGTCACTTCGTTCGCCCAACGGGAAGAATATCCGTCGCCGCCGTTAACGAAGCGGACGACGTTGAAGCACGTTTTATTTTACTAACGGAACGCACGTCGAGCAAAAAGCGAAGGCGATCCCGAAGGGACACAGCGGATGATTCTATGTTGGCCGCACATATCATATTGCGGTGAAAGCGAATCCAGTTGAAGCCGAAATAGCTAAGTACGACAACGACGACTGCGATCAACACGTTCACGAAACGAGCTAATGGGTTGAAGGCATTATAACCTGAGGCGCCTTGTTCTTCAGAGCCGTCCGTGTGGACAACGACGGGCGTTGGTGCAGGGCCAGATTGTAGCGGCACCGGCCAGCCACACGAATAGCCGTACATCTTGTCTTGACGAATGATCGGGGACGCCAGGGCAAATCTCGCGTTAATGGCCATCAGAATCGAAACGACGAACACGCCGAAAAGGAGTGTGCCGAGCGTGAACTGATTCCATTTCATTGGCGATGACGAGGTGAACTGTTCGGCCAACGGGTATCTGGCCGACAACGTGTCGGGAAGGCGATTGCGGAGCAACGCTGCCGAACATACATTGTTGGCGCGCGGGGGGCTTTTCCCTCACGATTTAGATGATTTCGCCGTTCAACGAAAGAACGACATAATAGGCCGTCAGTAAAAGAAACTCGACGGCGATAAGAACCAAAAACACCTTGGCAATGTCCCACCGCGTGGAAGCGATAAACGGTGCAGCAACGATCGCACTAAGGCAAGACAGCATCAAAACGACTAATCCAAACCCCCACGCCGTCAACGAGTGTTTACCGACGATTAGCCAATAAGGTAATTCAGCAGCAAAAAGCGCAGCATAGGACGCCATAACCCATATGATGAACGCAAAGACTGTTCGGCCTAAGAACGCGCCAACACTGCTACTACCAGGTTCGGAGTCCGATTTGTCGTTGGTTGATTCCTTGCCCAAAAGTTCGATTGCTTTGTCCGTATTCTCATCCAAAACGAATAGTTTCACTCCGCCTGAGGTAAAGCCAAGATCAGGTCGCATACCTCCAGCATCATCAGCAGAAACAGAGGCTTTGATTCCGTTTGCCTCAAGCATTGATTTCGCCTGGTCGGCCTCTAGGCGATCTGGATACGTTTTTACGCAGACAAGTTTGGACATTGGAGATTCCTTAGAGCGCCCAACGGGTTGCTGGCCGGCAACGTGTCGGAAACTCCCCCAACTTGACGCGCGAATGGCCAGAATAGCAAATGCGGGTCGTAACTCGTGGAATTTCAGCGACCACTACGATGAGGTTTTAGATTACGGTTAGTTGGCGTAGAATCCCATGTCCGAGTTTGCGCTGAAGGTGGAGAAGGAAAATGTTTGGACTCGGTTACCAAAGCTGGGTCGTTCTCAGAGCCTTAGCCACTTCTGTCAGCGCATTGCTCGCCTTATCCAACCGATTGATGCGTCGCACGAATCCATGAATCATGCCGTCGTAGCGTGAGAGCTTAACGGGGACTTTCGCCGCTTGTAGTTTCTCGGCGTAGCGTTCTCCTTCGTCGCGGAGCGGATCGAATTCGGCCGTCATGACCAGCGCCCGTGGGAGCCCCTTGAGATCGTCGCATCGCAGCGGCGAAATGTAGGGGTCGTGTCGACGTTCCGCTTGCGGGCAGTACTGGTCCCAGAACCAGGCCATCGCGTCGCGAGTCAGGAAGAAACCGTCGGCGAAATCTTGGTAGGACAGAGTCTGGAGGTTGTAATCGGTGATCGGGTAGATCAGCACCTGCAACTCAATCGCCGGCCCCCCTTGGTCGCGTGCCATCAGCGCGACAACCGCGGCCAGGTTTCCTCCCGCGCTATCGCCGGCGACGACAAGCGGCCCAGCGCTACCACCCAACTCGGGAAGACTTTCGCTCACCCAGCGCGTCGCTTCAAAGGCATCTTCGGCGGCCGTTGGAAATTGGTGTTCCGGCGCTAATCGATAATCGACCGAAACCACCATCCTGTTGCCCGTGTTCGCCAGCATCCGGCAGTAGCCGTCGTGCGTCGTGATGCTTCCTACTACCCATCCGCCGCCATGAAAATAGACGACCGCGCCGCCGAGGGCGTCCGCTGGGCGATAAACACGTAGTGGAATCTCGCCATGCGGACCGATGATGATTCGATCTTCAATCGAGTCCACGGCTGCGGGATCACCCAGCATATTACTGGCGGCCACCATCTGCTCGCGCGCTTCGACCGGAGTCAACTCGTGAATGGGCGTGGCTGGCACGGTGGCCATTTCGGCCAGCAGAATTTCGACCTGAGAATCAAGGGGCATGGGTTGGATTCCGCAAGACGTTCGGAGGTGGGTGAGTCAGAGGGCTGCAATTCACGGCATTGTAGCGACGGCTGGCGCGATAAACGAGCGCCGCCTTGGTCCGTCGGCGAAATTACGACGGGCGAGGCATAAGAAAACTCCGGCGGACGGAAGTTCCACCGGAGTTGATATTTGCAATGGACGACTTGGAGTCGAAGCCGAACCGCGGGGTTTAGCTGGCAGGCCCGGTGGCACCGCCGCCGTCGTCTTTGGTTACCTGGTAGATACCGATCCCAAGGCCCGCGCCGGCGACGCCCAGGAAAATGGCCGTGTCGACATTGAAGCCGACTCCACCGCCAAGTTGTCCACGCACGACGTTGTCTTGCGAGACCATGACGACGGCGGATTTCGCGGCTGGGGGAGCCGTTCGCGGAGCCCACAGGCGTACCAGACCATTGCTGGCTTGAGTTTCAATGACGTAGGTGCCAGCACGAAGTCCTTGAATGACAAAGCGGCCCTTGGCGTCGGTTTTGGCGGAAGCTACCAGCTTGCCGTTTTGGCTGATGGCTACCGTCTTTCCCGTTTGAGCCACGGACGACGAATTGAGTACTTGTCCGACCAGCGTTCCACCATTGTGAAGCGCGACATCGGCGACAACGGGAGTTTTACGAGCGTCCGCGGGGCCGGCGGCCTGCAAGACCTGGCCGCCCGCGAGCGAGAATAATGTAATGACGGACCAAATCCGGGCATGCTTGCGAAATAGTGACATTTTTTCTCGACTCCATTCAATTGGAAGGTGTGTGGTGGTGGCTCACGTTGCTGGGTTTGTGGCGAGGATCTCGTTGTGAGCGAAGGATTGGCTTCGGATTGCCCCAAGTGATGATGTGGTCATCGAGTGAATGAGCATTCGCCTTTCATAATCGGCCTGGACGGGGGCGCGGGTTGAGGAAAAGTTGCCGCGGAAGAACCGTTGGTGGAAAAAACAAATTCCCCCGGTATTTCCGCGATGAGGACACGGTTTAGTCGTCTTTCTGCACGTCGCCGTTTCATTTTCTCTCAAGTTTCCGCCCCTAAACGTCGAAAAGATTGGGTTCCGCCGAGGACCCATCGCGAATTTTTTCGAGGGCCACTTGGCGGGCGGAATCGGTTCTGTATAATCCCAGCCTGCTTTTTGAAAAACCATGCCAGCGACCATTGACAGGTTTTTGGAAACGGGATAAATTGCTTGTTTGGCAAATGGCTAAGGGTGAGTCACCAACGCGTTGCCTCTTAAAGAGGCCGAACTTTGGTGGTTCACCCTTGTCCATCTAGGGCTAGGTCGAGTGGCCGTTGGTCATTCGGATGTTCTTTGACAATTTGGTAATCAAGTAGATGGCATCTTCGCGAGAGCATGCCGATGTTCGATTTTAACCGGTCGGCTTTGGTGATGTTCTTGCAAGTTCTTAGTTAGCGCTAAAGACAAGTTTTTATTGTTACTGGATCTAGTAGCAATGGTGCATCGTTGATGGGTTTGTTCACGGCGAAAGCTTGGTTCAGACTGTTTGCGTTGCGCTGTTGTGACCACGAGTGTTCGATTATCGTGGCCAAGCTACTAAGGGCGCATGGGGGATGTCTCGGCGTTGAAAGGCGATGAAGGGCGTGGAAGTCTGCGAAAATCCCGGGGGAGTTGACAAACGAGCGTTGATCCTGGGGTTCCCGAATTGGCCGGTGCTGAATACATAGGCACCGTGTAGCGAACCCGGAGAACTGAAACATCTCAGTACCCGGAGGAATAGAAAGAAAAATCGATTCCGTAAGTAGCGGCGAGCGAAAGCGGAATAGCCCAAACCGCGGAGGTTTTCCTCTGCGGGGTTGTAGGGCCTTCCACATGGGAGTTACAAAGCGATCCAAAAGCAGAATGGCATGGAAAGTCCAACCGCAGAGGGTGACAGTCCCGTAAGCGACTTTGGAATCGTCTCCCGGAGGGTACCTGAGTAGGACCGGTCACGTGAAACCCGGTCTGAATCCACGGGGACCATCCCGTAAGGCTAAATACTCTTCGACGACCGATAGTGAACTCAGTAGGGTGACTGAAAGATGAGAAGAACCCCTTCTAGGGGAGGAACGTGAACCTGAAACCATGCGCTTACAAGCGGTCGGAGCACTATACAGATTTATCTGGATGTGTGACGGCGTGCCTTTTGCATAATGATCCGGCGAGTTACCGTTTGCGGCAGGTTAAGGCCTTCCGGGCTGGAGCCATAGGGAAACCGAGTCTGAATAGGGCGTTAGTCGTAAGTGGTAGACGCGAAACCTGGTGATCTACCCATGAGCAGGTTGAAGCGCGGGTTATACTGCGTGGAGGACCGAACCCACTTGGGTTGAAAACCGAGGGGATGACTTGTGGGGAGGAGTGAAAGTCTAATCAAACCAGGAGATAGCTCGTTCTCTCCGAAATATCTTTAGGGATAGCCTCAAGCCACTATGCACCGGGGGTAGAGATACTGAATTGGATGGGGGCCCTTCCCGGGGTACCCCACCGAACCAAACTCCGAATACCGGTGTAATTATCTTGGGAGTCAGTCCACGTGGGATAAGCTGCGTGGTCGAGAGGGAAACAACCCAGACCGTCTGCTAAGGTCCCGAAGCCATGCTCAGTCACTAAGGAAGTTGGAGTGCTGTGACAGCCAGGATGTTGGCTTAGAAGCAGCCACCATTTAAAAAGTGCGTAACAGCTTACTGGTCGAGCATTCCTGCGCCGATAATGAACGGGAGTAAGCATGGCACCGAAGCAGCGGGTTCAGTGATTCTTCGGATGATCTGAGCGGTAGGAGAGCGCTGTACATCAGATACAAGTCGTACCGAAAGGAGCGATGTCGGGGTGTACAGGTGATTATGCCGGAATGAGTAACGATAAGGGGTGTGAGAATCGCCCCCGCCGAAAGCCTAAGGTTTCCTGGGGAAGGCAATTCCGCCCAGGGTTAGCCGGTTCCTTAGTCGAGGCCGAAAGGCGTAGACGATGGATAGCAGGTCAACATTCCTGCGCCACAGTGTGGACCGATGGAGGGACGGCGTCCAGAAAGTGAGCGGTACGATTAGAAATGTCCGTGGAGATTGCTGAGATGGCCGGATAGGAAAATCCGCCGGCGGAATTCAAGGCAATTGACCGACCGCGTTTTGTTCGGGAAGTCACTGGAAGGACGTCCAAGAAAAGCTTCTAAGGGTTGAAGCACTGTGACCGTACTAAAACTGACACAGGTAGGCGAGACGAGTAGTCTAAGGCGCTCGGGAGAACGGTGGTTAAGGAACTCTGCAAAATG
>JAJDEH010000244.1 GCA_029259935.1 Planctomycetota bacterium | reverse complement strand
ACGCTTCAGTTCCGCGGCCATGGCGGTGGACTGTTCGACGGGCACGTCTTTGTCGGCGGTACCGTGCAGGAACAGTGTGGGTGGATACTTCGACGTGACGTTTCGAATGGGGCAGAAGCGTGTTAGTTTCTCGCGATCCTTTTCCGGATCCAAACCGCTGACGGCCTGGACCCATCGGCCTGTCTGCTTGAGATACAAAAAGAAAGTCGCTCGTCCGCGGCCGTTCTTCTGATTGGTGCTTGTGAGGACCTGTTCGCCAACGCCCGCCCAGGCGTCCTCTTTTTCGATCAACTTTCCCTTTCGGTAATCGGCATTGGGCGTGGTGGTCCATTCACCGTCAATATCACCGAACCCCCAATACGAGACGATGGCGACCGGCGGTTGCTGGGCCACGACACCACTCATCAGAGCCAAATAGCCGCCCGCCGAAGCACCTGCCACCACGACTCGCGCTGGATCCGCATGAAACAACTTTGGGCCCGATTGGCTTACCCAATTCAAACCATCGTTGAGATCCTCAATGATTTCTGCCAGTTGCGCTTGCGGAGCAAGCCGGTAGTCCAGCGAGACCAGCACGAAGCCCTGCTCCTTTGACAGGTCCAGCAACTGTTGGGGAACTCCACCGCGACTGCCCATGATCAGCGCGCCGCCGTGCAACCAGACGATGACCGGCCGCCGCTGCGTGTCTTCTTGCCGGTAAACATCCGCCTTGAGCTTCACTTGCTCGACCGTCTTGAAGACGTGTGTCGACCTTGAAAACACCGGCGAAGGCTCCTCGGCGAAAACCTGGCCTGTCGCGGTGAGATTGCCCGCAATGGCAAGGAAGGCAAGGCATTTCACGGCAAATCGCAAACAGAAATTCATGCGTTTCTCGATCTAGATGAATGAGCGTGTCACGAGTAAGCAACTACCTCAGTTTAGCAGAACCGAACCGAGACGCGCGATCCAGCAACGGCCGGGTTAACCGCTTCCCGTAGCAATCACTGTCCCAACTTCAGCGGGGCTTCTTGAACAAAGGACTTGAGCTTCGGTTCGAAGACTCGCGAAGTCAAATTCTTAATTGTTATTGCTTTTTGCGAGCAAAGGCAAGCTTCGTCGCCTGTATCTTTTCAAGCTCGTCCTCGAATGGCGACAGCAACCGCACGACCAGTGCGAAATCTTTCGAGCGAAAGGCTTCTTCCGCTTCAGTGACGGCCGATTTTAACTCGCGTTGATGCTGCCATTCCGCATGTCGCTTAGCGCGTGCCTGCAATTCTTCTTCAGTGGGCTGGTATGCTTCCGCATGGGCCTTCAAAAAGTACATGTAATGCACGGCCGCATCAGACCAATCGGCCACATCATCTGATTGCTCGTCAAGCCACGCGTTGATCTGATCAGTGAAAGGGAGAACTGCGTGGTAGAAGTCCGCGACGTCTTGTTCGAGTTGCTTCTCGAAATAATCACCGCGTGTCACATCGCAGGGGATCGCCCACCGCTCTACGTACGGTATGAGTTCACGCAAAGATTTGGGAACATCGTCCGCAACGACCTTGAAGTACGGTCGATTGTCGGCGTTCATGCCGTACTCATCACGCAGAACGTGGGCGGGATACACGTCCCCCGATTTCAGCGGTCTGCGTGGGTTTTCGTTCATAGTAATAACTCAAAGTTCACCGGGCCGCGGCGAACGATTTGATCTCACAAAACCGCGCGGCCCGCGGTTCGGAGCGCAACGGTTTGTTAATTGCCTTATTGGGGCACCCGCTAGACGTAGCTTTTCCGATCTCCAGCAAATGCAAAGGGGTGTTCATTTGCGTCAAACAGATCGTACAACGCATCTGTTCCAGCGTCGAGTTTCAGTTGACATTCTGCCGTCGTGATAGGAACGCACCAAAGGAGATTTACCGGCTCGGATTCAATTCGCAATTTGCCACCAAGCGTCGAGTCTGGATTCACGATGGTCGGCATGAAGAATAGCGTGTCCAAATTGTTCGTATTGAAGAGCGGTTCTGGGGGTTGCCCATTTGGCATCGTGTGCCCCCAGTGCAACCACGTATTGTTATCATGCACGAAATGCGCCATCCGTCGAAGCAATTCTGCGTAGTCGTCTCGATTCTCGGTCGAATAGAAGACCAGTTCAGCCCGACGGTAGTCGGTTCCGAGTTCGGGCAAGGCATGCATTGGCAGATCACTCATACCGCCAGTCACGAATGTGAAAAAATCACGCTTGCCATTTGGCGGGAACCGATAGACGTCAATGTGCGGAATCAGGGGCAACAACTCATGAAAAACCGTGTCTGAATCGCCGAGCAGTTCCGAGTAGATTCGTTCTCGGTCTTCCGTGTTGGCGAGAGTTGATTCTTCGAGAAACCCAAGTTCCGGTTTGGGTGTTTCACCGTCGCCATACTTGATGAGTCTTGAACCGCCTTTGGAGCTGCCGACAGTTTTTGGTGTGGGCCTTCGTCGGAACTGGTCCTTCATTGCCATCGATATTCACCACTAGCCAAATAACGAATTGCGATCTATCCGGCTGCTCTTAGACGGTTAGATGGTGCGTTGAAGTTTGCCGCTTCGTGATGAGCCGCTATGCGGATGCAAACACGTCAGGAAGCGTGTTGCGGTCATCTTAACGAATGAAGAAGGTGATTCGCAAACGGATGGAGCGTGAAGTTGGACGGGGAACGCCGGGTGTCATTGTCCGGAGCGAGGGGGTGATGCGGGAGTCGGTGCCGCAATTGACCCGCCATGAGGTTTGCAGCGTGTTTCTTGAGACCTGCGAGGGGCCATCGTCCGTAAGTGCACATCGCCAGCAATTCCGTTTTCTTCGGAGAAAGGCAAGAACGCATGAGCCAGCGCGGCGCCGTCCGCCCCTTCGATGACGTGCGCCCCGAGGTGGCTCGGGTATCGCTGTGGCCATTGCCGGAATGAACGGCGGCCTCGTCTCCGGCAACTACGCGCGGCAGTCGCGCACGCATTATCGAAACCACTACGGCCGCTCCGAAAATATTGTTGTCAAAAATCCGCTCGAAGACAGAATGAGCGTCGCGGCTGATGACGCCCGAGACGATAATCCGACGCGCCGGAAAACTGAACTTGACGGAATCGGCCGGCCGCGGCATCTCAATTCACCTCTGGGAATCTGCTACAATTCGACGCTTGTTCGACCAGATCTGCCCATGTGCAATGACAGGATTTTTGACGGTGTCCGACCCAACGATTTGGAATCTGTACTTGTCCGGTGAAATTCACTCGGACTGGCGCGACCAAATCGCCGCGGGCGTCACGCAAGCCGGGTTGCCGATCCGGCTGATGACGCCGGTAACCAATCACGCGGCCAGTGACGATTGCGGTGTGAAAATCTTGGGGCCCGAGAGCGATTCCTACTGGAAGGATCGAAAGGCGGCGGGCGTGAATGCCATTCGCTGTCGCGCGCTCATTCGCCGGGCTGACGTGTTGGTTGTAAGGTTTGGAGAGAAGTACCGGCAGTGGAACGCGGCCTTCGACGCCGGATTCGCCGCCGCCTTGGGCAAACCCTTCATCACTTTGCACGACGCCGACTTGGATCATGCCCTCAAGGAAGTGGACGCCGCCGCTTGCGCCACGGCGCGTCGGCCGGATCAAGTGATCGAAATCCTCCAGTATGTCGTCTCGTGAGCGGCCAACCTTACCGGGACCTGATAGAATTGGCAGTCGCACCACTGGTTAATGAGAGGATCCATAGATGCCGGACGAAAGCCTGATTTCGACGGACGTTGATTACGATCGCGATGGAAAGCAACACGGTCGACTCGCCGTTCCCCAGTCGACGAATTCCGCCGGGTGGGCCAATTACTTCATCCCCATTACGGTCATTCGTAATGGCCCCGGTCCAACCGCGGCGCTGTTCGGCGGCAATCATGGGGATGAATACGAGGGCCCGGTCGCGCTGATGAAACTGGCTCGCGCGCTGGTGCCCGAAGATATTCAGGGCCGGATCATCATCGTGCCGATGTTGAATCGTCCCGCCGTGGCCGCGGGAACTCGCCTGTCACCAATCGACGGCGCGAACATGAACCGCGCTTTTCCGGGCAAGCGCGACGACCGTATCACGGGCATGATCGCTCATTACGTCACGCAGTCGATTCTGCCGCGAGCCGAGACGGTCGTCGACGTTCATTCGGGCGGCAGTTCGATGCATATGCTGCCTTCGGTCAATATGCATCGTTTGGACGCGGGCGAGCAAATGACCAAGATGATCGCCGCCGCGAAAGCGTGGGGCGCGCCGTACGTTTTCATTTACCGAGATGTCGCGGGCGCGGGCCTGCTCCCGTCGCTGGCCGAACAAATGGGAAAGGTGACGCTGGGAACGGAAATGGGGAGCAAAGCGCAGTTCGGGGTCGAGACGCTGCGCATTACCGAAACCGGCATTTACAACGTGCTGCATTGGGCCAGCATTCTAAAGAACAAGAGGCTGTCGGAATCGTCCAGCGAGCCGCAAGTGGTCGCCGCCGATGACGCGCGAGACTACATTATGTCGCCGTCCGGCGGCATCTTCGAACCGTTTTTCGAACTGGGCGATGCGGTTGAAACGGGCCAGGCGATCGGGCAAATCCACAGCCTCGACCACCCGGATCGAGAACCGGAAACCGTCCCTTCGGAATCGGCCGGCATTCTGTTCACCCGCAGATCCATCCCATTGACCGCGCAAGGCGAATGCTTGGCTGTACTGGTTCGCTCGGTCGATCTTTGAAGAAGCCGCGCTCGCCAGGTTTTGCTTACACTGGCTGCTTGAGTTCGACGCCAACAGATGGCGAATCTAATCTTCCGGCGTCGGCGGTGCCTCGTGAATTATGCCGAAGTGTTCGTACTCGGACCGGTCGGGAATAATATTGTCGCGAGTCCGAAAAAAATCGAGCAGCGCCACCGTATCCTTTTCCAATATGAAGTGGTCGGCTGCCACGAGTTCAATGCGGCACGTCGAGGAAATGCGTAGAGCCGCGATCTTGCCGCGGAATTGCCGTTGGCCGTCCGCTGGAATTCGTGGCGAGGAACCAAGAAAGATATTCTGTGCACTAGCGGTCCATTCAAAAGAACGGACATCGCGCGGCTCGCTCAAGATGCCGTCGACATGGATCCACAACGCTTCGCCGTCACCGCAGAGCGCAATGTGGTGCCAGCGGTCCTCTGGCATGGGGCGGATCTTCGCGCCGATCAGATTGATCGAGCCAATCGCGATCACGTCCTTCAATCGCTGAACCTGCCAGCCTCGAAACATGCCCGGCGAAGTTTCGTCTTGTCGGGCCGGGACACTTGAATTTCCAAACAGCCAACAGGAATCGTCGTCCGCGAATTGAACCAGCATTTCGATCGTGAAAGGTTGATTGAAATTGACAAGTTGGGAACTTGCGTTCAATTCGACATGGCTGCCTTCGGTGAATTCCATCACATCATCGGATGGCGGATCGACCGTGACAACTGATTCCGTTTCCGTTACTTCCGGCGCGTCAGCGGGCGTGAACATGCCGCTTATCGCTTCCGAGTTGGAGAGGATTGCGCCAACGACCAATATCAGGGCCAACGCACCAAGGCCCGTGCAGGTTGCGATGATCACGACGCGATTATCCGACTTGGAACTGCTGGAATAAGACGATGGAACATAAGGCCGGGAGACCGGTCGCGGCGGTGCAACCGGAGCGTGGATTGGCGTGCGCGCCGGCGTCGGGTAAACAGGCGAGTAGGGCTGTTGGACGTGGCCGTTCGATTCTGGGCGTCGGGCGGACGTCGAGTCGGCGGTCGGGGCCGACGGATTGGCCGGCCTGGTTGGCTGCGCCGCGTCGGCAGACTCGGGAGCATCCGCGAGATCATCGAGGTCGTCCAGATCGAGCGGATCGAAGCGTTCCCGCTGATCGGGATCGCTTAGAATTTCGTAAGCCGTTTGAACGACCTTGAATCGTTCCCGAGCCAAATCGACTTCTTCGGGTTCGCAAAGATCAGGGTGAAATTTGCGGGCCAGCGTGCGATACGCGCGCTGTATTTCCGCCGTCGTGGCGTTGGCGGAAACTCCAAGAATTTCGTAGTAGTCCTGATCCATCTGTTTCAACTCTTTACACTGGCGACGAATCCCGCGACGTTCGCCTCACTCTCATATTAGTTCGTATTTGTATAGTATGTGCCCAATTTTCCTGTCACTGGATAACCAACAATCCTTGACTGGATGGCTACCAATAAACGACCGTCGCGGTGGCCCGGTGGGTATCCTGAACGATTGCGGATGGGGCCGACGAAAAATCTGCCGATGGAGCAATTATCTCCACGATTCGCACGATTGAATAGCTCGATTTTCCCAAAAAACGAACCCCCGGGGGTTATCAAGTCGAAAAACAAACCTGTTGCCTCAGCAAGATGTAATTTCTGGCCCTTCTTCGTTCCGGCCCATCGCCCAGGTGATTCGTCGTAGTCTAGTTGCCGGCAGTAGAGTACGTGTCACAAGAATTCTGAACGCCGTCCCTTTGATTCGCCGCCGTCAAGCGATTCTTGCCAACAAGTCCTTGACCGTCGCCTTTTTCTGGGCAATCAGCTTTGCCACTTGCCACGCAAATAGACGACCGAAATAAGCATCCAAGCCGCTCCACCCCGACGCCGCCAATCGTTTGCCGACTTCGAACGCGGTCGCGTCTGGCGTCATGGCATCGACGTCCACCTCGGCCAACATCTGGACGACGGCTTTGCGTTCCTCTTTGGCCAACACCCGTTCCGCCTTGTCGCGATGCGCCGCCACCGCCACCTTCGATGCGCAGCCCGGGCACCACTCCATACCGTCGCCCGGGCTGGGAGCCCCCGCTTCGTGAACGTGCTTGACCGCGCATTGCCAACAGAACACTTTTTCACAACTTGAACAATCGAAGCGCTCAAATAGATAAAGCGCCTTTTGCATCCGCCGAATGAACGCCATGTCGTCGAGGCGATCATCGGCTAGCACGACCTTCGCGCTGCCACGTGAGTAGGTGGGCCGACCGCACAGGCCGCAAACTGCCGCGTCGTCCGGTACCTCAATCTCGACATCGTCGTGAATGCGCAAGCGTCGTGGCTGATTCGTTACCGTGGCGGTGTCCGGCGCGGGCTCGTGTTTCTTGTTCGCCTTCAATTCAACCGGTGGCGGCTCTGGCGGTGGAGCTTCCACCGTGGACTTCGCTTCCGGCGGGGAAGTAGTTTCCCCTTGGCTGCGCTCGCCCAAGGCTTGCTTGGCAAGATGATTCACGGCCGAGCAGTCACATTTCTTTTCGGTGACCGAGCCCGTGCCGTCCAATTCCGGAATCACGGACACGACTTCGTCCAGCGCGCCCAATTCTCTAAGCTGTTCGTCCGTAAACTCGAACGCCGACCGCTTCAGCCACTTCTCCAGCGCGACCAGAACTTGTCCGCTGACTTGCGGTTCCTCGATCAACTTCAACAGAAACGGGACCGACTTCGTTTCAGCGATTTCGACAATCGCATCGAAGGCATCGTCGACCCACAGCAAAGCCGCTGGATCCGTTCCGCCCTTTTCTTTCATTTCCTCCAATTGAGTAAAAAGCGCTTCGACCACGGGACGTACGGCGGCACCGCCGCAGCGACGGACAATCGACCAGTCGCGATCGGATACCGCGGACCGCGACAGTTCTTCCAAAGCTTCGAATGCCTCGTTCCGAAAGTCGCGATCCTCGTCGTCGAGATACTCGCGCAGCTTGCCGGTCACCGACGGTTCCCCAATTCGGCCCATGGCGATCGTGGCTGCCTTGCGGATGTTCGGAATAGAGTCTTCGGCAAGCACGCTGAGCGGCCCCACGGCGCTAAAATCCTTTAGCGCGCCCAAGGTTCGAATCGCGCTCTCGCGCATGATTTGGTTGTCATGTTCCAGCATGTCGACCAGCGGCCGACTGGCCAGTGAACCAAACGCCACCAGCGCGTCTTGCGCCGCTTGGCGGCACTCCTTGCGTTCATCTTCCAACACGGTCACCAGCGGCATGACCGCCCGTTCGTCCTTGGTGTGCCCTAGCGCCTCGGCGGCGGCGGCACGCACGTTCGGCGCTCGATCCGTCAAACCGCCGATCAGATGATCGACGGACGAGGCATCATTCATGCGGCCCAGCGTCGCCATCACACCGGCCCGCAGTCGGTCTTCATCCGCCCGCGACATGGCCACGAGCTGGGTCACGGCCGGCTTGCCGAACTTTCGCAGCGCGTCGCGAGCCGCTTGAAAACATGCTTCGTCTTGGTCTTGAAGCGCCACGACAAGCGGGGTGATCGCTTGTTCGTCACCGATTTCTCCCAGCGCATCGGCGACGGCTGTCCGCACGCGATCGTCGGCATGCCGCAACAGGCCGATCAGTTGCAGAACGGCCCTACTCTCCTTCAGTTTCCCCAGTTTTTTGGCGGCCCTGCAAATGGCCTTGGGTTTACTGGAGTTGAGCTGGCGATAGGTTAACCAGGATTTAGCACCCTTCACGTAATTCGTCTCTCGAAAGGAAGTCGCTCATCGGTCAGCGATGGTGGCGGTCGCGTTTTGTTCGCGGAGCGACCAACGCGGCAGCGTCTATTGGGAATAGTCTAACTTGCGGAATCCCTCCAGCACACTTGCTTCGATCAGGCCGCGGTCGTGAAGGTCTTGCAAACTGCTCTTGAGTGTATACATGCCCTGAGCGCGCGCCGTTTGTAGCACCGTCGCCATTTGGCTGAATTTTCCTTCGCGAATCAAATTGGCCATGGCCGAATTGTTCATCAGCAGTTCGGTGGCCGGCACGCGTCCGCGCGACGGGCTGGGAAGCAACGTCTGAAACAAGATTCCGATCAAGCAAGTCGACAACTGTTGGCAAATGTTCGGTGCATGTTCAGGAGGGAAAAAATTGACGGCCCGTTGGATCGCCTGCGCCGTATTGGGCGCGTGAATCGTCGACAGGACCAAGTGGCCGGTTTCCGCCGCCCGCATGGCCGCTTTCAGACATTCGCCATCCAACAGCTCGCCCACGCAAATCACGTCCGGGTCTTGCCGCAGCACATGCCGCAGCGCGGCGGCATACGACAACGTGTCCGTGCCTAGCTCGCGCTGCTTGACGACACTCTTCCGGCTCGTATGCAAATACTCAATCGGATCTTCGACCGTGATCACGATATAGTTGTAGATGGTGTTGATGTAGTGCACCATCGCCGACAACGATGTCGTCTTGCCCGAACCGGTGGCTCCGGTAATCAAAATCAAACCGGCCTTCTGTTTGCAAAACTCTTGCATCGGCTCGACCGGGACGCCTAGTTCGGAGAACGATTTGATCTTGGTCGGGATGTTTCGCAGGGCGGCTTCGACATAGCCGCGCTGCCAATGCAGGTTGACACGGAACCGCGTGTTGACCGTGGGCGAAAAAGCAAAATCCAATTCGCGACGTTCTTCAAAATTTTGGATTTGGACCTGCGTCAGCAAGGGATACAGCATGGCTTCGATTTCGCCCCGCTGGACCAAGTCGGTGGTCAGCGGCCCGATCGAACCGTGCCGGCGAATCATGGGCGGACTGCCGACCGTCAGGTGCAAGTCCGTCGCGCCCGCCTTCAGCGTGGCGACCAACATCTGATACAAGTCCAGCTTGTTCAGCGCGGCGACCACGGCTTCTTTGTCTTCTTCCCTGATCTGCCCGAATGCGGCGGACACCACATAGGTGTCTTGATTGACTTCGGCTTCGACCCGCGTCACTTTCAACGTACAGACGACCGGGGCCGCCCGACCGGGGAAATAAATATCCGCGCGCAAGCCCGCGCCGACCGCATAAATGCGATCGCTGCTGAAGCGAATCCCGTCGGGACTCAATTCGCTGGTGATGATCTCCCGGCCCCCGGTTTTGCGGCGATCTTCGCTAGCGTCCCAAAGCATGGCGGCTAGGCGGATTCTGCGGCTACGACCGGAGTCGTTTTCGTTGTTGGTCATGGTCACATGCTCGGCATGGCTGAAAAACTCACGGCCTATCGGGCCTATCGGGTCGAGGGGTGATAGGTCGGATCAAGCGAAGCGCAGCTCTGGCAGTTGCCAGTTTTCCCTCAAATCATGGATGCCGGAACGTCGTCGCTTTGCTCCTCGGTCCGGCCTACGTGTTTTCAACAGGCTGTTAGCGGGGAATTCTCTAGTTTGTAACATGCGGGCTTTGCCTGCATGCCATGATGGCATGCCACGCTGATGGTCCGCCACCAAGACGCGCCGATGGAATTGTACGGCAAGTCGGTAACACCGGAAAGCGCGCGGGATCGAAACCCATGCAGGCCGGCACCCCAATCGCTCTTGCCAAAGCGTCGCAATCCGAAGACAGTACGCGCGGGCCGTGCGGGTAACTCGCAGAACGTCACTGGGACGAGAACTAGCTGATGAAACGTCGTGTTCGATTTGCACGTCGACTTGTCCCAAAATTGATGTTGGCGACGGCCTCTCTGATCTTCAGTTTGGGTCTGCTTGAAGTGGCCATCCGCCTGCTGATGCCGGTGTACGACCCTTCCGGACATCTCGCCTTTTTTCGCAACCAAGACTCGGTCACGTTGGCCGAGCCACGGTTCGCCGGCCGCCAATGGAAGAACACGGGCGACTACGATGTCGCAGTTCGAATCAACCGGCTGGGCTTTCGCGACAGCAAAGACATCGCCGACGTAACGGCCCGGGACATCGTGGTCGTCGGAGATTCGTTCAGCTTTGGCTGGGGCGTGGAAGAGCACGAGCGATACTCGAGTCTGTTGGAATCGCGGTTGTCGATTCCCGTTTTCAACATTGCGATCCCGACCGATCTGGAGGGCTACCAGCGGCTGGTGCGGTATGCCCAGTCGCACGGCGCGACGGTGGGCCGGCTGGTCATTGGCATTTGCATGGAGAACGACCTGGCCAACTACGACCGCCGAGCCCAAGCGCTGGATGAGGGTTCGGCGACGCGTCATGGCTTCTCTCAGTTTCTGTCTTCGGCGAAAGCTCATCTAACCGATAAATCGGCGGCCTACAACGCGCTCAGCAGCGCGGTCCACCGAAATGGGGCGCTGACGGATGCGTGCGTTCGAATGGGCCTCATGCAAGATTCGGGCCTGCCGGCGCGGCCCAATCGGATCGACGCAGCCGTCATGGACAGTTCGGTGGAACGCCTGGTGCAGTTATCACGCGAGGTCGAGGCCACGCTGGTCATTATTCCTTCGCGCGGGTTGTGGGTCGGGGCCCACCAAGACGCCGAGCGTGAAGTTCACCATCAATTCGTTAGCCGGCTCATCGAGCGCGGACTGAATGTTATCGACATGCGACCGTTCATGGAGCAAGACGGCGATCCCCTCGCCTATCACTTCAAAAACGACGGCCACTGGAATCGTCAAGGCCACGAACTGGCGGCGAAGCTGATCGCCAGGCGCCTGAATTCCCGTTACGAATGAGAGCCACCGATCGAAAGTCGCGAGGATCTCTCTTTCACCGTGCCGGATCTAGCGCTTCAATGCCGGCGCCTTCGTCGTAGTATTTAACCTGATCCCCGGCTCCGCCCATGTGGATGGCGACGTTCTCTTTGATCTGCCGGGGAATGAAGACCACACAGCCGGCTCCGCGCAAATGGATTGTGATTCGCTGGCGGGCACCCACGTACACCGGCACCTTGTTGCCCGCGCCGCGGATGCGTCGTGTTCCTGACTCGGGAATGCCGTCGGTCGTTTGCAGTTGCACGATCAGTCGGGCACCGCGAATCTCCAAGGTCAAGCCCGAATCCGCCGCGCCGCCGCCGGAAGTGGAATGCACGTCGTGACCGCGTTGACCCGCTCGCCGGCGCACCTCTTCGTGGATCTTTTGATTTATGCCACTGCGGCGAATGGTGGTGCCGTTGATCTCGATGCCGTTGCGGTCGATTTTGATGCCGCCCACTTCAATGCCGTCGGGGCCGATCTTGATATCGCCGACGCTGAAACAGGCTCGTATCGACTGGCAGCGGTCGTCGGCCAGTTTACGCGCGGCTTGGCAGCCGCCGAGGTCGCCGAACTGGAGGCACTCGCCGTTGATGTCAATCATGCCGCTAAAAGGCTCGTCGCCCCGCCAGTGTCTAATTCGTCCCTCGCAACGACGAAACTCGTCCAGGATTTTTCTGCGCAGGTCGTCACAGCCGGCCACATCACTCAGTTCGACATGCTCGCCATTGATCGACACCGATCCGCAACCGGTTTCATCGGTGGTCATCACGACCTGCCAATCGTGGCTGTCGCCATCGGCGTCCAGTAACTTGAACTGACCCTTGGTAAGATGCCAGTCTTTGACAGCGGCCGCCGCTTCCGATGGCAGCGATTGCATTTTCACTTCGCCCTCCAGCACGCGCACGCCCGTCGCGCCGGCGTCGTTTACCGAGACGTCGAATTCGGTACCCAAATCAACGACCTGCGAACTGGGCGTTTTGACCGTAAACCCGATTGCTCGCTCGGGCACTCTGGCCGTGATCCGACCGCGCCGCAGCAGGACACTGTCCGCGGAAATCAACTCGAAATCGGCGGGCCCGATAACTTTCACACTCGCGCCGTTGGCCATCACAAGGTCGACGATTCCTTCCCGCAACGCCAGCGGCCGACCAGGTTCAAACGATTCGGGAGCCGTCTTCCACACCGCGTTCGATTCGCTGAGCATCGTCACCACGGTGGACGGCGCGCCGGTAACCTGTTGCTGGGGCCGCGTTTTTTCGACCACGGAGGGAGCGGGCGCAGGTCGCCGTTTTTCCGGCGGGTTCACCACCACCGGTTGGTGCGGCGCTGGTTGATGGGAACGCTTTGGTACCGGTACGTCGGCAACCGCCCTCGAACGTGGATCCGTTTCCCGGTCGTCACGGTCGCGAACGGGTGTGTCGCGCGGGTCGGCGGCTCGATTCACCTTCTCTTTTTCTTCTATCGCGAACTGACGGTCATCGGGATCCGGCTCGACCGCCGGTTCAGGATTCACGGCGTGTTCCGGGTTCACCGCGTGTTCCGGATTATCCGTGCGATCTGTTTCCGCGCCGGGTAGTTGCCCCTGGTCCTCGGCCACGGGCTCATTGGCTGGTCGGTTAAAGGCGAACATACCGACGACACCCATCGCCGCCACGAACACCAGCACGCCGGCGATCATTGCCATCACCCACTGATCTCTGTTGCGCGCGGGTTTGGCTTGCCTTGGCGATGAATCCGCTGAATGAGAGCGACCGTTGATCTTTTCCGGCAGCGTTAGACGCATCGAGGTTTGCACTGGCGGCGGGACAACCTCCGCCGACCGTCGCGAGGCAGATTCGCCGATGGCCGCGTCGCGATTGTGATCCGGATTCGACGCGGAAAGACTCTCGACGACGCGGGCCACAAATTCGTCCGATGTGGCCTCGATGTGGCTCAAGCCGCGCAGCGTCCCATCTAGCTCCACATCTTGCATGGCTTCGTCGCGAAGCACCGCGTTTTCCGAAAGCAGGAAGCCAAGCTGCAGTTCTTCTTCGGGCGTCGCCGCGCCATCCAGGTATCGAGTCCACAGCCCATTGAGTTGCTCGTTCATTTGGCACCCCGCCCTGTTCGCTTGGCCCCAACGCATTTACCCAACGCTTGTCGAATTCGCAACAACATCATGCGGATCGCGCCGTTCTTTTTGTCAAGCTCGCGAGCAATCGATTCGGAGGATTGGTTTTGGAAATAGAAACGGTCCAGTACGCCGCGACTGGCCGTGGGCAATTGGTCGATACAATCACGCAGCGCGTTCACCGTGTTTTCGTGCTCCTCGGCGTCGGCCAACGCATCAAGCTGTTCCGTTTGCCATTGGGTGATCGCCGCTTCAAACGCCCGTCGTTCCCGTTGCCGACGTCGCACTTCACCCCGCATGTAGACCAATGCCTGGTTGCGGGCAATGCCTAGCAACCAGTGCTGAAACGGAGCCTCGCCGCGATACTCGTTCAATCGACGAAAGGCCACGAGAAACACCTCTTGCGCCAAGTCATCGACCGCCTCGGTGCCACGCAAGAAACGGCAAAGATACGACCGAACGGCACCTTGGTAAGTCCGCACCAGTTCGCCGAATGCCTCATGGGAACCATCCCTGGCATGCAGAATCAGCGTGGCGACATCGTCGGTCAGGTTCATACTAGTGATCATCTCACCACCTAGTTGCCCGTGGTAGAGATTTGTCACCAAGAAATCCTGTTTCCCGGCGATTCCACTGCTTTTAGCGGCATTTTTGCTGGGCTCGCTACGGCTATTGGCTTATCTTCCTCTCACCGAGCGGCGAACATTGAACGAATCCACTGCCTTGTCGGACAGCACGTTCATCCCTGGATGGCTGCCAAAAAACGTCTTATTGCGGCCAACCAGCGCTTGCGGATTCTGCTCGAATTGCTTTCTGGTGGCCAGCGGGTTTTGAATCATGAAGCGGTTATCCTTCAAAACTCTCTGATCCGAAATATTCTGGAAGAAATGCGACCCCCCGCCTGGCAGGTTCATGCCGAAGTCTTGAGGGTTCGGTCCGCCCAGGAACATGTCGGTCAATTGATTATCGCTGGCCGCGATTTGGCTGGCCGAGAAGCCCATCTTCCGCAAACGCGACCGATGGGCATCCGCGACTGTCTTCTCGCTCGGTTCCGGCTTTCGCTGCATCTCAGCAAACAACTCTTTGGCGAACTTGATCTCCTTGAGCAAATCGTCGGGCGATAGAAATCCAGACGCGACGTGGAAAATTTCGTTGTCGACGGTCAGAAACATCGTCTGCACGTTTTGTCGGCCAGCACCGCGGCCACAGGGCCCCGGAGCGGAATCCGGTGCATGAGCAAAAGATGCCCCGGCCGACGGATCGCCAGTCGTATCCGAATAAGTGCAGACGAATTCGTCGTTGAGTAGTTTTTGAACGCGACGGTCCGAGAACGACACGGTTCTCATGCGGTGCCCGGCACTTCACATGAACCCGGCCAAATCGCCCAGCACCCGGAACCACATGATCGGCTTGAGATCTTCTTCATCCGCGCTTGCCGCGGCGCGGATGGACTCGGGCGAGCTTTGCCAATGGATGCCAAACAACGACTCGCCCTCCGCGACTCGCGCCACGGAAACCACTTCGCTGTCCGGATCGACCTCGACCTCTTTGCTCTTCGCGACCGCATTTCGTTTGGCGGTGACCGCCACGCGGCGGCTCGAGCGACGTTTGGCCAGCGACTTCCTGCGCAATTGCTCGATGACGTATTTTTGGTCGGATTCGCTGAGCGCTTTCAAAGGCACCGTCAGTTCTGAATCGTCGGCCTTACGCAATTGCACGATGCCTTCGGAGTACGCCAAGTAGGTAGCTCGCACCGAGTGCTTGCCAGCCTGATCCGACCACGTGCGCGGGCTAGCTGAAGCAGTCTCGACGGCATTTGCTGTCCCGGCGCAGGATAGAACCGCCATTGCAAGCATTAGGCCATATAAGTTCGAGCGGTGCCGTAAGACTTGCCAGATGGAGGCTGTTCGACGACTCTTTCGGGTCATCGATGCCAGCCAGCCCGTCAATCGATGACGATCCCGTTGATTTGGCGCAAGATTCCTTAACACCGCTTCCCTTTCCATCACGTGCTTTCCGGACGTCGGTCAAACTAGCCATTAGTTGCCGCGATTCCAGACGTGTCACATAACATTTCTCTCCAGTCGCGCGCCAACCTTGCCGCGACCTCGCCTCCCATGTTGCCTTGGGTATACTGGTGCCTGGGATATACTCAGGCAGTGCCCCCAACCTGCGCTTGAGGCGATGCCGGCTTCCCTTCCATTAGAACAACGCTCTGTCGTCCCACCGACCGGCGGCGACATGCAACCTGACTACCACCGGGTGGAACGTCTGCTCGTTAATGCCGTCTGGCTGGTGCGGCTGAGGTGGGTGGCGGTGTTTGGGCAGTTCATGACCATTGGCGCGGTCGCTTTTTTGCTCGACATCGAATTGCCGTTGGGGCCGTTGTTTGCCATTGTCGGGCTGACCGCCGTCACCAACGCCGGTTTCTCATTCTGGCTTGCCAACAGCGTTCGCGCGAAGCGCTCCATGATTCAGTCCGACAGGATCACGCACGGCATCGTTGCCGTCATTGTACTCGACCTGATTTCGCTCACCGTGCTGCTGGCCTTTTCCGGCGGTCTGGCGAATCCGTTTACGATTTTTTACTTCGTCAACCTGGCTTTGGCGGCCGTGATCTTGCCGGCTCGCTGGGGCTGGATGCTGGGCGGAATCGCCGTCGTTTGCTTGACGTTGCTGTTGTTTGCCTACAAGCCTCTGCCCGCGCTGGAACAACAACTTGCCGAAACGACCGCCCCCCGCGCGGTCAGGCTGCGGGATTTTGGCTTGATCCCCGCGCTCGCGGCATGTGCCGGCGTGGTCATCTACTTTGTGACGCGGGTAACCCGGGAACTGCGCCAGCGTGAACGCGAGTTGCGCATCGCCGAGCAACAGCGAGCCGATAGCCAGCGGCTGGAAGCATTGGGAACTTTGGCGGCCGGCGCTGGACACGAATTGGCCACGCCCTTGTCGACCATTGCCGTGGTCACCAAGGAACTGACGCGGCACCTGGAGGGCGTCAACGCACCGAGCACGGTGATCGAGGACGTGGCATTGATACGCTCGGAATTGAATCGCTGCCGATCGATTCTCGATCGCATGGCGGGCGGGGTGGGCCAGTTCGAGGCCGAACCCTGGGATACGGTAACGGTCAAAGAATTGCTCGACGAAGTCCTCGATGAACTAGGACAACAAGAACGAGTCCGCGTCGACTACGATGCCAAGGTGGAGCAACTGAGTATGTCATTGCCGCTGCAGACGACCGCGCAAGCGATCCGAGGCGTGGTGCAAAACGGCTTGGATGCAAGCGCCGATCAGGACATCGTTCACATTCGGGCCAGCGAGGAAGACCGCCATGTCTGTCTGAGAATATCCGACCAAGGACCCGGCATGCCAACCGACGTACTCTCCCGCGCTGGCGAACCCTTCTACACAACCAAAGAACCGGGCGGAGGAATGGGGCTGGGGTTATTTCTGACGCGTAGCGTGATGAATCGACTGGGCGGTACGTTGGAAATACAGTCCGCCGCCGGTGAAGGCGTTACGGCCATCGTGAGAATTCCGACCATGTGAGTGTGTTGAAACGGGGCCTTTCCCCCAGCATCGTTGATCTCATGTCTCCCAGCATGTGTCTCACACTTTTTGGGGAAATCGTCCCAAATTCCGCTTCCGATGTACGTGATTCCGCGTGTTTGTCGTTGATTCCACCTTAACGGTCGGAATGGAATCCGCTACGCTCTTGCTCAGGCAACGGGGGAAGGAACTGGCTTCCCTCACCAATCCTGGATTCGCCTGGCCCACCCCAAGACCCACACCACCGATGACGTCAGCTTCTCCCGCAATTGCCGCTCCCGTTCGCGGCTATCGCTATTTCCCCGGCTGGACCATGTTGACCGTGGCGGCCGCCGCGAACTACATGTCGGCACCTGGCCAGTCCCATTCCGTCGCCGCGTTCAAGGAACCGATGCGGGAGACGCTGTCGCTGTCGGAAACACAATTCTCCTTCGCTTATGCCGTCGCCACCATTTTGAGCGGCCTTTTGCTGCCATTCACTGGACGGTTGCTCGACCGTTACGGAGCCCGCCGCCTGTTACCGGTGGTTGGTTTGCTGCTGGGCGGCGGCTGCCTGTCGATGTCGTATGCCGAGGGGCTGGGCGGAGTGCTGTTGGGATTCAGCCTGATTCGCGTCATGGGCCAAGGCGCCCTGTGTCT
>JAJDEH010000243.1 GCA_029259935.1 Planctomycetota bacterium | reverse complement strand
GGGGTCGATGCGTTGCAGCGGTTGGCTGAGAAACGGCGTGCCGACGGTAGCGTCCAACATGACCTGCGCGCCGTGCTCGTGAGCGCGGCGGCAGATTTCCGGCACATCCAAAAAGTACCCATGCGGATTACAGGGTGATTCCAGGTAAACGTAGACTCGACGGCCGGCGGCCAGTCGCCCCGCGTGTTTTTCAAGAGCGGCTTGCAGGCAGCGATCGAAGTCCTCGCCGCCGTAGCCGTCAAAGACTTCTACCGCGATGTCGAGGTTGCTTGGTTTGGCATACCAGTCATGAATGAGCTGATGAGCACCACCGTACAGATTGCGGCTGGTGATAAGGACGTCGTCGCGACCGAGCAAGTGAGCCAGCGCCCCGTCGATGGCCGCCATTCCGCTATTGAAATTCCAAGCGAAATACTGGCTCGCATAAGGGCCCGCTTCCAAGTCGACAATGAAGTTGGCCAAGGAAACGGAAGTCGGGTTGAGCAGCCGCGAGTAGATTTCCAGCAGCAGTTCCTTCCCCTTAAAGGCATCTTCAATCCACTCGGCACAGGCGTAGATATAGGTGGCGGTCCGCGCGATGACGGGAGTCGCGGAAAAAATCGCCGTCACATTGTCGAACACTGGATAGGGACCCTTGGTCGCCTGCGTGGCATAGCTGTATCCCAACGATTGATAACTGCGACGAAAAGGGTTCTGTAACGTATCCAGCAACTTGGCCAACTGAAACGATAGAAACTTCTTCGCATTGAAATACGCGATCCGATCCTCTCGATCCAGTTTTTGAATCGATTCGAGCGTCAATTCCCAAAGCCGATTGAGATCGCTATCCGTCTCGTACATTCGACGTGCAATCCGGCTCATGGTCTCACCGAAGGGACTGTCCGCGTCGATGCCGAAATGGGCCAATTGCTCGGCTGCCAGTTCCGCCGGAGTTTCCGCGCGGGTCGTGTTTCTCAAAGGTGAAAGCTTTTGCATGGTCGTTTTTTTCGCCCGAGGATTTCGTGTGGTGCCGATTTCGATTTCAGCCGTTGAACAAATTGTTCGAGAATCCCGCCAGAAAACAACACGAATTGCTTAGCACGCGAGCTTGGCGGGTGGTGATTTTTGCCTACACTGACAAAGATCCTGCAGTTTCGCTATTATCTGGATCGAGAACTTTGCATCCATTTGTCTGAAGGAGCCGCGACAATGCCGAAAGCGACTTGGAACGGAACCGTGTTGGCCGACAGCGATGAGACTCAGGTCGTTGACGGCAATCAGTATTTTCCACCTAGCGCATTGCAGCGCGAGTTTCTTCAAGAGAGCGACAAGACTTCGTTCTGTGGTTGGAAGGGCACCGCCAACTACTACGACATCGCGGTCGACGGGCAAGTCAACAAAGACGCAGCTTGGTACTATGCCGACCCAAAACCCGAAGCCGCCAACATCAAAGGTTATGTGGCCTTTTGGAAAGGCGTCGAGATCGAGTAGTCGTCCGCCACCTAGTTCGGCCAAAAGGCACCACGACTCGGCCAAAAGGCACCACGGGGTGAGCCACGTTTGAGATCCGTCTACAGGTTCAGAAAAGGTGCCGGGACCAAGAACGCGTGCTGCTCAAACAAGCTCCACTTTCCGTACCACAACAGGTAGGGAGTGGCCAGAATAATCAAAGAAAAGGCCAAGCCGACCGGGATCTGCCCCAGCCGCGTCAGCAAGTGGATCAGAAAGAATCGTGGCTGTTCGCGCCGCCGGCCGCGTGCCATGGCCCAGCCCGTAATGAGGCGCGCCGGGTACATAAACCCGACAAATACAATCCCCGGCAGCCAAGTCAACTCGGACGGCAAAAACTCGATCTTCAGCAAGTACAGGGGCACGGCGAACGCCAGCGTACAAAACATGGCGATTAAGAAAGCCAGTGGAGCCCGATGGAAAGCGCGCCGCACTCGGCCCACTTCAAACATCGCCACCAAACGGTTCTCGGCCGCAAAGTGCGCTTGCATGAACGGCAAGTACGCCACCACCACCGCCAATGACAATGTCCCCAGCAAGCCTGAGACGATGGCCGCCCCGTCGTCCAGGGCCGTCCCCCCGATCATCAACATGATCGGCACGAACAACCAAGCGATCGTGCCGGCAAAGCCTCGCAATCCCAACCAAAAGTAGTATGGGACGCGCAGGCCGGAGCAAAAGTCCCACACGCGATCTCGAGCGTCGGTAAACAATCGCCCAGTAATCAACGCCTTTCCGAGAATTGCCGGAACAAACCAATCGGTGAGTGGTTTCCAATTGCAAATGTCTTGCACGAGTCGCGGCGAGATCAGCCCCATGGTGGCGTCCACGACACCTCGGATCGCCGGACGAGAAACGGCGTAGCGCAGCAGCCAAGTAAAAATCTGGAACGGGGCAATGAACGGCCAGAAGAAATGACGCAACCGTCCGCCACAAAACCAAGCGGCCAAGATGTGCGCCACCATCATTCCCGTAATGATGAACTGCCCGATTCGCAGTCCGCCTGTTGCCGCGCTGCCTTCTTCGATTAACAAGGAGGCTTGCCACAATGAAGAGATGTATTGGACAGGCAGCAACATCAGCCACGTACCCAACACGGCTCCGCCAACATGCGCGGCCTTGTTGATGTCGATGAATCCATTTCTGAATCGCCGTGTTCGCGTGATGCGGCCGCTCGCCTCCAGCAAATAGCCCAAGCTGATAAATTGCAAAATGGGAATCGAGGCCAACACCGCGAGGATCACGATCATCGATGCGGCGCCAAAGCACCAGCCGACACTCGCACAGAACTGATGGAAGAGCCAAACCGGCCAACTACGTTCGTCGACGACTTGAACCGCTTCCTCGACCTCTTCCGCCTCGACAACGCGCACAGGTGGTTCGGTGACAACGGTCGCCGACGCCACATTCAGTGCCTCGGCATTCAACGGCTCGGCATTCAGCGGCTCGGCGTTCCGATGCTCAACTTCGGCTCCCGTGGTACGACGCCGCGCCTTCACTGGAGGCTTTCGCCTGTTGGGAGTGCGCTCGGTGAGTCCCGTCGCTGGAGAGGCCGGACGTTCGAGAAAACGGATTCCCTCGTTGGCGGGTTCGGAAACTACTTCCGCCGGGCTGGCCGAGTCAGCGCTGACGGCAGACGACAAATCTGGGCTGGAACCGGTGGGGAGGGGTGGGCTAGACATGATCAACTACCTTATTTCCGGTATACAACAGCCTGATTCGTTCAATATCAAAAATCCTTGCCAATATTCGAAAATAATCGCCGAATATAGTTTTCATAGTAGGATCAATACCAGGCTCACCCAACCATCCGAAACCGTGTCGCCCAATCTCGGGTATTCTTTTACATCAACTATCTATACCTGCCACGCTCCACCCACGTTTCAGCGACTTGGTGCTACCTATGAAATCAGGACCGCTTTGGGCTCGAAATACTCTGTTTGCCGGATCCATCGTGGTTGGCATGGGCAGCCTGCTGTATTTGCTGTCGCCACCGGATGCAATTTCCGATCCCAATGGCTTTGATAGCGGCCGGCGGCAGCGGCCCGAATTTGCCCGGATCGTCGATCAGGTTGATCAAGAGTTTCAGCAACATTGGATCGATCGTGGTTTGGAATCGGCCCAGCGGGCGGACGACTTGGCAATTGCCCGCCGCATCTCGTTGGCGCTCACCGGCACCGTTCCCTCGATCGAGGAGATCCGTGTGCTGGAAAGCAAAGCGCCTGACGAGCGAATTGAATGGTGGGTCTCACGATTGTTGGAAGATCGGCGATCGTCGGACTACCTTGCCGAACGTTTCGCCAGAATCTACGTGGGAACGGAAAATGGTCCATTCCTAATCTACCGACGCCGTCGCTTTGCCAGTTGGCTCAGTGATCAGTTGCACAAGAACCTGCCGTATGACGAACTTGCCGCGCACTTGCTGACCGATGAAGGGTTGTGGACGGACACTCCGGCCGTGAACTTTGTTACGGCGACAATCGATGATGGTGACGACCAACGACCGAACGCGATCAGCTTGGCCGGTCGCACCACACGCGCCTTTCTCGGCATGCGTATCGATTGTCTTCAGTGTCACGACGATAATTTGGGAAATGTTCGATTGGGCACCGCCAGCGAACCGGCCGATGGGATGCAACAGGACTTCCATCAACTGGCCGCCTTCTTCGCGCACACCACTTCGTCAGGCGGCGGCATCAAGGAAAGTGGAACGGACCCCTACCTATACAAATATCTGTACGGCGACGAAGAAGAGACCGTCGATCCCAAACCTCCCTATGGCGCTCACTTGGTTCCGCAAACGGGCACTCGTCGCCAGCGCCTGGCCGCTTGGGTCACGCACAAAGAAAACAAGCCCTTCGCGCGGGCCATCGTCAACCGCGTGTGGGCAATGATGATGGGGCGGGCGTTGGTCGAGCCGATCGACGACATTCCGTTGTACGAGCGAAACAATCCCGACGATCCGACGGACAACTACGAGTTCCCGCCCGCGCTGGAAACACTTGCTGAAGACTTCGTGAAACACGATTTCGACTTGCGCCACTTGGTGCGCGTGATTGCCGCCACGAAGGTCTTTCAGATGGACAGCCGCGCGGACTTTGACATTACGACCGACCACGAAGATCAGTGGGCCGTCTTCCCGTTGACCCGACTGCGGCCCGAGCAAATGGCGGGCAGTCTGATCCAGTCGACTTCGCTGAAAACCATCGACGCCGACGCGCACATCTTCGCGCGAATTCAACGCTTCGCCGAACAGAACGAGTTTATCCAGCGGTACGGCGATACCGGCGAGGACGAATTCGAAGGACATGGCGGCACCATCCCCCAGCGTCTGTTGATGCTCAACGGCCAGCTTGCCGGCGAGCGAGCGAAAGCGAACGGAATGTTGCTTAACGGCGTGGGGCAAATTGCCGCCTTGTCGCCCACCGACGAAAAGGCGGTCGAACTGGCCTACATGGCCGTACTCAGTCGCCGCCCCACCGAATTCGAGACCCAACACTTTTCCCAACAGCTAAAAGACAAGCGCGGCGCCAAACGATCGCGCGTCCTGGAAGACCTGTACTGGAATTTGTTGAACTGCACTGAATTTTCCTGGAACCACTGAGCCGGAGATTTTCACACGAAGGCACAAATCCACGAAGTTATGAGAGTGTGTTTTCTCTTGATGTCTTGTGTGACCAATCAATTACGAAAGCAATCCAATGACTCAATCTATCGCGACCGGCTGTGGAACGATGTCCCATTTCAATCGGCGCACGTTACTCAAGGCGGCCGGCGTTGGAGCGGCAAGTTGGCTCACTCCGGTAGCCGAACAACTGGCCCGCGCCGCGGAAAAGGAGCCGCGCGGCAAACCGCCTCAATCGATCATTGTCTTGTGGCTTCAAGGAGGCCCCAGTCAACTAGAGATGTTCGATCCGCATCCGGGAACCAAGAATGCCGGCGGCTCGAAGGCGCGAAAGACTTCCGTGTCCGGGCTTCAATTGGGCGACGGCTTTGAACAGCTTGCCGACCAAATGGAACACATCTCCCTCGTACGCAGTGTGATGAGCAAGGAAGGCGACCACGAACGGGCCACGTACAACATGAAGACGGGATTTCGACCCGACCCGACGCTAATTCATCCGGCGATCGGAGCAGTCTTGTGCAAGAATTCAGAGATTGGCAAGACCGAGATTCCTCGTCACGTTTCCATTCTACCCAACCAATGGCCCGGACGCGGCGGATATTTGGGCGACCGCTTCGACGCTTTCAAAGTCAACGACCCGGTTCAGCCGGTTCCCGATTTGCTGCCGCGAGTCGACCGTCCACGATTCAAGAAACGCGTTTCGGATCTGGATATCCTGGAAAGGGAGTTTGCCCGCGGCCGCATCGTGCGTAAGCGGATCGAAAATCCCGAAGACGACAAGACTTTGCAGTTGCTGACCACAAAATCGGCTTTGAAGATGATGGATTCCAGCCAGATCGAGGCCTTCGAAGTTAAAAAGGAACCGCAGGCTCTGCGTGACGAGTTCGGCGATCATGCGTTTGGCCGCGGATGCTTGGCCGCCTTGCGGCTGATTGACGTCGGAGTTCGTTGCGTGGAGATCACTTTGGGCGGGTGGGACACGCACGCCAACAATCATGAGTTGCAAGCGGGCCGCATCAAGATTCTCGATCCGGCCTTCGCCGCGTTGATTAGAAACCTGAAAAAGCGCGACCTGTTCGATTCGACCGTGGTATTATGCGGCGGCGAGTTTGGCCGTACACCACAAATCAACGGCGCGGCGGAAGGCCGAGACCACTGGCCCCACGGATTCAGCGTGGCCATTGCCGGCGGCGGCTTTCGAGGCGGGCATGTCGTGGGCGCGACCTCGCCGAATCCCATTCTCGACAAAGACAATCCACTGCAGGACGTGGAAAACCCGTGGAACGTGGAAGACGTTCACGCCACCATCCAACACGCTCTGGGCATCGACTTCAAGTTCGAGGAACAAACCCCGATCGGCCGCCCCATGGCGAGAAGCCATGGAAAAGTCATCGAAGAACTTCTGTCTCGCAACGCCTGACTTTGTATGTCACGGTCGCGAGATCGCCTTGGCGGCGGATGGCGTCGCTGACGAGCTGAGACTCAGCGACGTCATCCCTAGTCGGCTGTCGCCGGTTTGGGATCGTGGGTAGAGACGGCTCCTGGCCGATTCATCACGATCAAGATGGCAAACAGCACACCGCCGCCGATGTTCACCCACATGCCAATTTCTCGACCGGCGATTGACAATTCGGGCACCAGCAGCATGGCTGCGGCCACCAGGGCGAGTGCCCTTAACGGCATCGAGAGGTGGCCACGTAAAAAGCCTGCAATTCCGGCGGCCAGTGCGGTGATTCCCAGAACAGCCCCCACTAATGCAATCGCCAAATCGGGAATCGCGGGCCAAGCAGCATTCGCGGATTTTAGCATTTTTTCCGCGACTTCAGGGTCGGCAGTTGGCCCCTCGGTCATCCACTTGTCCCACATGTCACTATTCATTAGCAAAAGTGACGGACGGTAGATAAACATGTAGGGCAATGTGAACCCGACCAGTGCAAAGCGAAACGCGGCAAATGCGGTTTTCATAATATTGGCCTGGGCGATCGACGCGCTCGCGTAAGCGGCCAGGGCAACGGGCGGGGTCACCATCGACATCATGCCAAAGTAGAAAATGAACAGATGGGCCGCCAGCGGAATGACGCCTAGGTCGCCCAACAGCGATGCCATCAAAGTCGCCATCAGAAGATAGCAAACAACGGAAGGCACACCCATGCCGAGAATAATCGAGCAGAACATGATCCCCACCAGCGCGACGAACAGGTTTTCCTCGACGACACCTTTGACCGCGGCGCTGAAATCGGACGCGATTCCTGTCTGCGTAACGATACCTATGATGATGCCGACACAGGCACTGGCGGCAACAAGGGAGATGCCGTTTTTTGCGGACTTCGTGAATGCATCAACGATGGCACTTCGCCAGGTAACGTGAATCAGGCCGAAACCAATCATCGCAAACATGCCCGCGAAGGACGCGTCCAGAGACACTTCAACAATTTGCCGCAGCGTCTTCACGTTGTCGAAGTAGTCGGTGAACAATCCGAGGAAGATCAGGTATCCAGTGAGTCCCAATAGGAAACTGCCGATCGACAGTAGACGTGCCGACGAAGATATCGCCACGCGCTCTTTCAACTCACTTCGAAAGGCAATACACAGCAAGATAACGACCAAGGATCCCGAAACCGCGCGGAACGCAGTGAACTTGAAGAGCAAAATGGTAATCAGTGTTCCCAAGGCAGCGAAGAAAACGAAGCCGTCAAAATAGTTGACTCCCCGAGATTTCTTGTCCGTGTCGGCAATTGCCTTGGCACCCGTTCGCTTGGAATAAAAATAGACGATCAAGAGCAGGGAAAAGTAATACAGCAGAGCAGGTATGATCGCCGCTTTGACGATTTGTAGGAACTCGACCTGCGGCTCGACAAACTCCAACATCATATAAGCGCCGGCGCCCATCACGGGCGGAACCAGAGCACCTCCCGATGCCGCCGCCGCGGTGATTCCGCCCGCGGTGTGCCTTTCAAAACCAGCGTTTCGCATCATGGGAATCGTAAACGAGCCGGTGGTCATTGCGTTGGCGACCGCGCTTCCAGATAACGAACCCATCAGCCCGCTGCCCAATACCGAGACCAGCGCGGGACCGCCCGGTCTGCGCCCAAAGATCTTTTGCGAAAAGTCGATGATGAACTGCGTGGCTCCCGAGATCTCTAAAAATGCTCCAAAGATCACAAAAAGAAACACGTACCTAAACATCACTTTCGCCGCTTCGCCAAATACACCCAGCGTCTGCAGAAAGGTTGTGCTGGCGATATCCTTGGCACTTTGGCCCGCATGCGGGAACATCCATCCGGGCAGTCGGGGCAGCCTTCCATTCGAACCACGCGTGGTCTCCACGATTCGGATTCTTGGCGAAGTCCCTCCTGTCAGTTGCGATGTTTCCGCGGTGAGTGTGGGGACGTCCTGATTTCCCAAGGCATTTCGAAAGGTAACCGTCCACGGGCCGCCGGCTGGGCCCGCTGGCGAGGCGTTTCCAGGACCGATGCTGTCCATTGCTCGCACCGCGCTGCGAACATCCGACCCGGTTGCCGAAAACTGCAACGGCTCTGACTGTTCGTCGCCCATAACCAGCCTGAAGGTGCCGCCGGTGGGCGCGCCGACAACTGTCAGTGTTTGGACTTCGCTTCGTTTCGTGCTTAGGTAACAGTAGAAGCTGTGGAGGATCAGGGCCAGGGCCAGGACCGGAACGATCCAGCCAATGGTGCGGCGGGTCGCTTCCAGGACCAGCAGCACTCCGATTACTCCGAGCGCGAAGTCCATCAAAGTTTCAGCGCCTGCGCGATCCCCCACGCTAAACCCATCCCACCACATGAACTTAAACGCAGCTTCGCTTTGAAAGACGATGTAGGAGCAGCAGATGATTGCGCCCAGCGCGAGCAAGACATCCAAATAGCGGATCGCTCGAACATCTTTCAGTTTTTTGTGAAGCGGGTAAACGAGGAAGCAGAGTACCAACCCCAACATGACGAAGATCGCCCGCTCGGATTGTTCCTGCAGTTGAGGGAAGTTGACTTCAAACAGTGTAAACAGACACAGAACGACCCCCAGGACCGTTATTGCTGCTGTTCGAATTCTTTCAAACACCGCCACTCCCGTTATTCAGAATCCTTCGGCGATTCGCCGTCGTCGCCAGCTTTATCGGCACCAGCGTCACCCTTGTCGGCGTCACCCTTGTCGGCGTCACCCTTGGCGGCGTCACCTTTGGCGGCGTCACCTTTGGCAGCGTCACCTCTGGCAGCGTCACCTTTGGCAGCGTCACCTTTGGCAGCGTCACCTTTGGCAGCGTCACCTTTGTCGGCGTCACCCTTGTCGGCGTCACCCTTGTCGGCGTCACCCTTGTCGGCGTCACCCTTGTCGGTGTCACCCTTGTCGGTGTCACCCTTGTCGGTGTCACCCTTGTCGGTGTCACCCTTGTCGGTGTCACCCTTGTCGGT
>JAJDEH010000242.1 GCA_029259935.1 Planctomycetota bacterium | reverse complement strand
TCACCCCCACTGGCCGCCGTCATGGCCGCCCCGACGGAATCCATCGATGCGGACGAGATCGAAACTGATGAGATTGTTGCGGACGAGATCGAAGCCGAATCCTACGACGCCGACGAACCGATCGACATCTCCGCCGATTTGGTGGTGCCAGGTGAAGCCGATGCGGTCCCGCCCGCAGTTGGCCTGGCGGGCGGAGAAGATGATGCGCTGGACGACATCTTCGATTTTGAAACCGCCGAATCGGCATCGGCCGTTGTCGATGCTGCCGAAGCCGCGTCCTTGGCGGAACTCGATGACGTGATGGACGATGTCGTGATGGACATCGAGGACGAGGCCGCCGAAGAGGTTGATCAAGCGGATATTCGCGATGAGGTGATCGCGATCGACGAAGCGGCGGATACTCAGATCTCTTCGATCGGGCCCATCGACTCCCTGAGTGGTTTAGTTGACACCGACACACCCGTGTCGCCCATTTCCGACAATCTTATTGCAACGGATGCCGTGGAACCCGTGGCCGTCGAGCCCGTCGCCGCCGAGCCCGTGCCGGACGAAGCCGCTCCATTCTGGGCGCAGAAGCCGGCCGAGGAAGTCGTCGACTGGGACGCCGCGATCGCGGCCAACGACCCGAACGCCTCCACCGCCTCCGACGACGAAGACCTCGACTCGTTTCCCGCGCTCTCCATCGTCTCCGATGATGGCGACGAGGAAGCGACGGATGCCGACGACGTCATCGATTTGGATTTGGACTCCTTCGACGACGAACCGTCCAGCACGGAATTGGCCGTCGAACCAGCGTTGGACGTTGTCGATGATCTCGCTGAAAACATCGGCGAGGCGATCAACGAAGACGTGATGCTAGAGGATGAAGTCATTGAAGACTTGGGCGTCGAGGACGTTTCCGTCGAAGACGCCGACGACGAACTCTCCATTGAAGATCTGACACTTGACGACGCGGCGGGCGATAGTGGCAGCAACATCCTTGACGTCGGCGACGAGCAGGAACTTTCGGACAGCCTGATCGATGAATTTTTTGAAGAGAATCCGTCACCGCAATCGAAGGCACCTTTCGAGCAGTTTGGCGAATCGAATCCAAACAGCGTGGATGACGACGACTTTCCAGAAATCAAGATTTAACCGGGCGAGGATGCCACTGCTGGCTTGCCCAGCAGTGCTAAGCGATTGGGAGTAGTACAATCCCAATTCCAAGATCAAGCTGTGACGAAGCACAGAGCATTCGTGCCCTAAAGGATGAGCTGAATGATTTCCCTGGAAGTAAAAAAACGCGACGACCTATTGGTGGTCGCGTTGGTGGATGCCAGCTTGGACGACCGAGACCTTTGTGATCGGGTCGGCGGCGAACTGTTGGCGCTGGCGGATGATGCTTCGGAGTCCAAGATTGTGTTGGACCTAGGCCATGTCGAATATATGTCGTCCATCATGGTCGGTCAGCTTTTCATTTTCGCCAAGAGGTGCACCGCCAAGCAAATCGCCCTGAAAATGTGCCGCGTTTCCGGACTCGTCCGCAAGGTGTTCAATTTGGTTCGCCTGGAAAACTTCATCGAAATTCTTCCCAAGGAACAAGACGCACTGGACGCCTTTTCGCAATCGGCTCCTGGAGAAGAGTTGCAAAACGGGGAGCGTGCCAGAAAGCTTCGCGCTGGAGCGGAAGCGGGGGTCGTCGAGGATCAGTTTGCCTTGGCCAATTGTCTGGACGAAGGTCGCGGCGCGGCGCAGGATTTCGACGAAGCTTGGAAGTGGTACCAAGCCGCCGCGACGAATGGACATCCCGGCGCTCAATACCACTTGGGGAAGAGCTACGCCTATGGAATCAACGTCAGCCAAGATTACGATCAAGCCTTGACGTGGTATCAAAAGGCCGCGCAGCAAGGCCACATGGAAGCCCAATATGCCATGGGCATGTCCTACAACTACGGCATCGGCGTGCCGGACGACCGCGACGAAGCATGCATTTGGTACCGACAGGCCGCCCAACAGGGCCATGAGCAAGCGAAAAAGGAACTCAAGCATCTCGCCGGCGATTCGCAATAGTTCAGCCTAGTATTTTCATGCACGCAGAAGTAATCGCGATCGGCGACGAACTTACCAGTGGCCAACGCCTGGACACGAACAGCCAATGGTTGAGCCAGCGCCTGGGCGAACTCGGCCTGCGGGTGCTGTTTCACTCCACGGTCGGTGACGATCTGCACGCGAACGTACGCGTATTTCAAGAGGCGTTCGATCGCGCCGATCTGATTTGTTGCACGGGCGGACTGGGCCCCACGGCGGACGACCTGACCCGTCAAGCACTCGCCCAGGCAACGAATACCGACCTTGTATTGGACGAAGCGTCATTGGCCCATATTCGCGCATTGTTCTCCCGCCGCAAACGTCCGATGCCTGAAAAAAACGAGATCCAGGCGATGTTTCCCGCTGGCTCCCGCGTCGTGCCAAATCCTCACGGTTCGGCGCCCGGCATCGACATGGAAATCCCCCGCGCGGGACGGTCGCCCAGCCGTCTCTTTGCCTTGCCCGGCGTTCCGGCGGAGATGCGCGAGATGTGGCAGCAGACCGTCGCCCCGGCGCTCGCTTCGATTCCCGGTGCCAAGCGGCAAGTCATCCGGCATCGTTGCATCAAATGCTTTGGCGTCGGAGAAAGCGACCTAGAGAAAATGCTCCCCGATTTGATTCGCCGCGGACGCGAACCGTCGGTGGGCATCACGGTCAGCCGTGCGACGATCACGTTAAGGGTGACCGCGGCCGGCGAAGACGAGGCTGCTTGCTTCGAGTCGATGCAGCCCACGCTGGCCACGATTCGCGAGTCCTTGGGCAACTTGGTATTTGGCGACGAGGACGACGAACTGCAACACGCGGTGCTTCGCCAATTGCTGCGCAGCGGCGAAACCTTGTCGGTCGTGGAATCCGGCACCGGCGGCCTGGTCTCGCAGTGGTTGAGTTCCGTCGATCGGGCGAATCGCGCTTATCTGGGTGGCCGAATCGTGCGCGCGGCCAGTGCGTCGGAAAGATCCGCCGCCACGTCAAACACCGCCACGTCAAACGCCTCCATGGAGAACGACACGGACTCGGAAAAAGAACGCGAGCTTGTTCAAGCCATGGCTCGGCACGTGCGCGAGGAATTCGCGGCGGACTACGGACTGGCGATTGGCCGTTTCCCTGAATCCGACGACGAGCATCAACTTCCGGGCGACGTATCGTTCGCGCTGGCAAGCCGCAAGGGTGCCATTGTCAAATCTTTCCCGTTCGGCGGCCACCCGGACATCCTGGTAGCGCGAGCAGGAAAGCAGGCCCTCAACGTGCTGCGTCTGCACCTGCTAAATCAGTAGGTCTCGACGTTGGCGCGCTACGTGATCACGACCCCCTGGCGGTCTGGACGGGACCGGTCGCGCTGCGCGCGTTCTTTCGCAAGTCATTTTAGGCTAGAACGACCTGCCAGACATTTACTATACGCACTCGCCCCATCTCCGTAGAATTCCCTGTTCGCGCGGTTATGCCTTTGCGCGAACAAGAGGGTCGGGAGTCTTTTCGCTCTGCGAAATAGTATGCGGCGTTCCTCACCACGACGCTGTAGCTCTCAACACTCTATAACTCATGCACGAAAAGACTCCCGGCCGATTGATCAGGCACCTTTGATCTGGCACGTTGATCAGCACATGCCGCCGAGTGGGATGGGGATATGCGCTTTGTTTGTCGAGCTACTCAATCTACATGAGAGGCCAGGATGAATGGGCAAACTTGGAAGCGTTTTTTCTGTTACAAGCGAGTGAGTGCCCCGCTTTGGGGCGATGTGGGTGAACGAAAAGACTCCCGACCCTTTGATTAGGCAGCCAGAACCACTTTCCGCGAATATCGACAATCATAGGATTACAATTTATAATGGCGACTATCGCGATCCACCTTCCATCAATCCCTCCCCGATTGTTGTTTCCGATCCGTCAGCCCGCTCGGCTTGCTCCCCATCGCCAACTGGATGGGATCAAAACGGTTGGCTCCAACCCGTGACGAAAGGACGCCATGCGTCGCGCGAAAAGTTTGACTGTCGACCGCGCCTTCTACCTGCTGCTGGTATTGTCGCTGGTCAGCGTCAGCCCCTTGGTTTCTCGGGCCGAGGACAAGCTGAACTACAACCGCGACATTCGACCGCTGTTGGCGGATCATTGCTTCGCCTGCCATGGGCCTTCCAAGGCAAGCCGCAAGGCCGACCTGAGACTCGACCAGCGGGAAGCGGCCATCGAGATGGCGGCGATCGCGCCGGGCAAGCCGAACGAGAGCGAATTGGTGAATCGGATCATGTCCGTGGACGCGGACGAAGTCATGCCGCCGCCCGAGACAAAGAAGACGCTCACCGCCGACCAAAAGTCATTGCTGGCCCGATGGATTCGCGAAGGGGCCGAATATCAAAAGCACTGGTCGTTCCTCGCGCCCACGCGGCACGAACTACCGGCGGTGTCGCGCAAGGATTGGCCGCGCAATCCAATCGACTATTTCACCTTGGCCCGATTGGAAGCCGAGGGCTTGCAGCCGTCTCCCGAAGCGAGTCGTGAAGTTTTGATTCGACGGGTCAGTTACGATCTGACCGGACTGCCGCCGACGCTTGCCGACCTCGATCGCTTCATGGCGGACGCGAGTAGTGGCTGGTATGAAAAGACGGTCGATTACTATTTGCAGCAAGAATCGTTCGGCGAGCGGATGGCGCTGGCCTGGATGGACGCTTCCCGCTATGGCGATACCAGCGTCTTTCACGCGGACGGGCCACGAGATATGTGGCCGTGGCGTGACTGGGTGATCAACGCCTACAACGCGAACAAGCCGTTCGATCAATTCACGATTGAACAACTGGCGGGCGACCTGTTGCCGAACGCCACGCCGCACCAAATGATCGCGTCGGCGTTCAATCGCAATCACGCCACCACGGACGAAGGCGGCGCGATCGCCGAAGAATGGCGTGTCGATTACGTGGTCGATCGAGTCAAGACGACCTCCAATGTGTGGCTGGGAATTTCCATGGAATGTGGACAATGTCACGAACACAAATACGATCCGATTTCCCAAAGGGATTACTATCGCTTCTTTGCGTTTTTCAATCAGACGACCGACCCCGGCATGCAGACTCGTAACGGTAATCAAGCGCCGGTCGTGAATGTTCCCAACACGGACGTCGACAAAAAAGTCAGTGAAGCTCAACAGCAGTTGGCCGCGATCGAACAGCAACTCAAGCAGCGCGTCAATCAAGTCGAAGAGCCGTTTCGGAAGTGGTTGTTGGCAGAGACAGCGCGCGTGGCCGCGGGAGAGGCCGCGATGCCGCCCGCGGACGCCGTCGCTCATTTTCCTTTGGATGAAGGCAAAGGCAACAAAGTCACTGATCTGATCGATTCCAAACGCCAAGGCAATATTAAAGGCAAACAACTGTGGACCGCCGGTAAACATGGCGGCGGACTTCAAATTAGTGGCAATAGTTTTGTAGCTCTCGGTGACACTGGCAACTTCGACCGCTCCGAAGCGGTGAGTTACGGATGTTGGGTCAAGCCGAAAGGGAAGCCGAACGGCGTGCCACTGGGCAAAATGAACGAAGGGAACGCTCATCGAGGATGGGATCTTTATGTTGCCAACGGGCAGGTCGCGGTTCACGTCATTCATTCCTGGCCCGCCAACGCCATCAAGGTCACCACCAAAGCCCAGATTCCCGCCGACAAATGGACTCACTTGTTTGCGACCTACGACGGCAGCGGCAAGGCGGCCGGAGTGAAGATCTATTTCAACGGACAGGCGCAAGAGTGGGACGTGAACGCGAACAGCTTGACCGGGACCACGAAGTCCAAGGTGCCGCTGAAAATTGGCCGCCGCAACAACAGCGCCCAATTCAACGGCATTGTCGACGACGTGCGACTTTACGGCCGCGCCATCAGCCAGACTGAAGTAGCCGCGATCGCCGGATCGGATCCGATTGCACCGCTGCTGGCGACCGCTCCCGAACAGCGAACGCCCGAACAGGTGGCGACATTGAAGTCGCATTACCTGAATCATGTCGATTCGACGAATTCGGAGTTAAAAAAGAACAAGGCCAAGTTGACGGCCGACGTCGCGGCTTTGAAAAAACAGGTCGTCACCTGCATGGTGATGAAGGAACAGCCCAAGCCGCGAGAAACTTACGTTTTGATGCGTGGGCACTATGCGTCGCCGGATAAGAGCGAAGTGATCAAACCCGATGTGCCGAGCGTGTTTCCGAGCCTGGCCGAATCCGCGCCCCGAAATCGTTTGGGCCTGGCACAGTGGTTGGTTGATGATCGTCATCCGCTGACCGCGCGGGTCACGGTGAACCGGTATTGGTCGCTGATGTTTGGCCGCGGCTTGGTATCCACCGTCATGGACTTTGGCTCGCAAGGGGCTTGGCCGTCGCACCGGGAATTACTTGACTGGTTGGCCGTCGACTTTCGTGAGAACCGGTGGAACATCAAACATGCCTTGAAACAGATGCTCATGTCGGCAACTTATCGGCAGTCGTCACGGGTAACGCCCGATCTGGCGGCGCGGGATCCGGAAAATTTACTATTGGCGCGTGGGCCACGTTATCGGCTGCCGGGAGAGGCGATTCGCGATATGAATCTGGCGGTCAGCGGGCTGCTGGTGGACACGGTGGGTGGGCCGGGAGTCAGGCCCTATCAACCGCCCGGATTGTGGAATGAAGTGTCGCTCAGCGGCGCGCGTTTCAAACAAGATGCAGGCGATAAACTATATCGCAAAAGCATGTACATCTACTGGAAGCGTTCCTCGCCCCATCCTGGAATGCGAATCTTCGATGCGCCCACGCGGGAAAAATGCGTCGTGCAGCGGCCACGAACGAACACACCCTTGCAGGCCTTGTACACAATGAACGGCGTTCAGTTCGTCGAAGCCGCTCGGGCGCTCGCGCAGCGAATGATTCAAGAGGGCGGCGATTCGTCGGCGGATCGAATTGCCTACGCCCATCGCTTGATCACGTCCCGACATCCTTCGGATCGGACCGTGAAAATATTGGCGGAACTCTTTGAAGCCGAGCGAAAAAAATATCAAAACGACGAAGCGGCCGCCAAAAAACTGCTTGGCATTGGCGAGTTCAAACGAGACGAATCGATCGGCCTCGCCGAGCATGCGGCTTGGACCGTGGTGGCGAATGTGCTTCTGAACATGGACGCGGCACTGACGAAGTTTTAGAGCGCCGAACAGGCATGGCGAGCGGAATGCGTCAGCCTGCCGGTAACGCTGACCTAGTATGCAGACACCTATCGTTGAGAACCAAGGACCGAAAAATGAACCCTCTCCAACAGCGCCAATTGGAAGTCACGCGACGTTACTTTCTACAGCGCAGCGCCGGCGGTCTCGGCGCTGCGGGGCTGGCGGCTCTAGCGGGCAACGCCGGCGCTGCGGAGAGTTCGGCCCAACCCATGGCCAGCGGCTTGCCAGGTTTGCCGCACTTCGCCCCCAAAGCCAAGCGGGCGATTTACCTGTTCTTTTCCGGTGGCCCGTCGCACATCGACATGTTCGACTACCACCCGGAAATGCAGAAATTGCACGGCACCGAGTTGCCCTCGGAAGTTCGCCAGGGCCAGCGGTTAACCGGGATGACCAGCGGACAATCGACGTTTCCTTGCGTCGCGCCGATGTTCAAGTTCAATCGCTTTGGCCAGCATGGAACCTGGGTCAATTCCGATCTGTTGCCCAACATTGCCTCGATCGTCGATGACATCACGATCATCAAGAGCATGAACACCGAGGCGATTAATCACGATCCGGCGATCACCTACATCAACACGGGAACCCAACAGTTGGGCCGGCCCTCAATGGGTGCCTGGTTGAGTTACGGACTGGGCGGGATGAACGACAACCTACCCGCCTATGTGGTCATGATTTCTCGTGGGGGTGGCCAGAATCAGGCATTGTATTCGCGTTTGTGGGGAGCGGGCTTTTTACCGAGCCGCCATCAGGGCGTCAAAATGCGCAGCGGCCAAGACCCCGTTTTGTATTTGGCCAATCCCGCGGGACTCGATCGAGAAACACGCCGCAAACAGCTTGATGCTTTGTCTCAAATCAACGCTGAAGAGTTTGAAACTTCTGGCGACCCTGAAACGCAAGCTCGTATCGCGCAATACGAAATGGCTTTTCGTATGCAAACGGCCGTTCCCGAACTGTTTGATGTTTCGGGCGAAACCGAATCGACGTTCTCTTTGTACGGCGACGACTCCAAAAAGCCGGGCACGTTCGCGCGAAATGTGTTGTTGGCGCGACGCATGCTGGAGAATGGCGTTCGTTATATTCAACTGTTCCAACGCGGCTGGGACCAGCACGGCAGCTTGCCGGGCAATCTAACCAAGCAATGCAAGAGCATCGACCAAGCCGCCGCCGGATTGATCAAGGATCTGAAGCAGCGCGGCATGTTTGAAGACACGCTCGTCGTCTGCGGCGGCGAATTCGGGCGCACGATTTACTCGCAAGGCCAACTGACCAAGACGAACCACGGGCGCGACCATCATGGCCGATGCTTCACGACCTGGATGGCCGGCGCGGGAATCAAACGTGGTTTTGAATTCGGCAAGACCGACAACTGGGCGTACAACATCGAGGAAAACCCCGTTCACATCAACGATCTCAATGCCACGATCCTGCACAACCTGGGCATCGATCACGAGCGGCTGACGTTCAAGTATCAAGGACTCGATCAGAAGCTGACCGGAGTCGAAGGCGCGCACGTGATTAACGACGTCTTGGCGTAACCGGCAGCCATGACTATTGAAGCACGGCACCCTGCGGGGCTCGAAGACGATGCATTGCTGGACCAATGCAAGATCCGCCGCGGTCGTCGTTCCGGACCGGGCGGGCAGCATCGCAACAAGGTCGAGACGGCGGTCGTCATTCGGCACGTTTCCACGGGCGTCACGGCGGAAGCCACCGAACGCCGCAGCCAAGAGCAAAATCGGGTCGTGGCGGTGTTCCGCTTGCGGGTCAATCTGGCACTCGCGGAAAGACGGGCGACGGATGATCAGCCCAGTCCACTGTGGAAAACTCGCTGCACAAGCGGGCGGATATCGATTAGCCGGCGGCATGCGGATTTCCCCACACTGCTGGCTGAAGTGCTGGACGCTGTCACGCGGCAGAACGGCGACACGCGAGCCACCGCCCAGTGGCTTAACTGCACCCACACTCAGCTCACGCGGTTCTTGCGGCTGGAGCCGCGTGCCTTGCAAATGGTTAACGACCTTCGCCGCCAGGCGGACTTGCGGCCGTTGGTATGAACAGATTCTCAGCCTGAATAAAATCTGGAACGGCCGTGTCGCAACAAGATCAAGAGAAGTGGGACCGCAAGTATCAAGACGCCGGAGACAGCGCTCCAGTTCCGTCTGAAGTGATTCAATCGCTGGCCGACCTGCTTCCGAGTAACGGCCAGGCGCTAGACGTCGCCGGAGGCAGCGGACGCCACGCAATTTGGCTGGCCCAGCGCGGCTTGGACGTCACGCTTGTCGACATCTCGCCGGTTGGACTGGCCCGCGCCAGCCAGTATGCAGAGCAGGTCGGAGTCACGATTCAAGCAATCCCGCGCGATGTCGAACGCGATTCGCTTCCGCCCGGTCGTTGGGATTTGATTCTGTCAGTTTGTTTTCTGTATCGGCCTCTGTTTGAAGCTTTCCAAGGAGCCTTGGCACCGGGAGGAATGCTGGTCGTTCTGCAGCCCACCGAAAGCAATCTGCAACGTCACGAAAAACCGCCCCGGCGATTCCTGCTTAAAGATGGCGAACTACCGGAGTTGGTGACGGGGATGGAGATCCTGCGTTACGAGGAAGGATGGTTAGCCGACGGCCGCCACGACGCGTTGTTGGTAGCACGACGAGTACGTGCTTCTGAATAAATCGCGGAGGCGAGGTAGCGCCGTCTGCTTCTCCACATAAACAAAGGCGACGTCAGCAACGCCTACCAGTCGATCGGAAACGAGGTGAACGTCAGTTTGCCGTAGCTATCTCGTTCGAATATCACGCCAACGTTTCCGTCCGCCAACCGGGTCATGCAACTGTAGGCGGACGATCCTTCGTAAAGCAATTTGCTCTTAGGCCACGTGCGTCCTTCGTCGGAGCTGGCGCGAATCGTCAAGTGCGAACGGCCGGGGCCCGCGGGGTTCGCAAACAAAATCACGCTCGATTCCGTCTTGGTATGCCATGAAAAACGAAACAGGCTCGCTTGGCAGGGCGGGTCCGAAAGCGCGGGGTCCATTTCTTCTTTCGACCAGGTTATTCCGCCGTCGAAACTGCGCGATACAAGCCGCTTGCCCGACTTTTTCGGTTCGCCCGCCCGGCCCCAATGATTGCGGGCGTTAAACAACAATCCAGAATTGCCGTCTTCCATAATCTCCACGACCTGGCATTCGTTCGTGTATTCCCCCAGCTTGCCGCCGGTTTGCCAGGTCTTGCCGTGGTCGTCGCTGTAGATAATGTGCGACCAACTCGGCTGGCGCTTGTTGAAGGACTGCCGATAGTTCGCCGGCACGATCAAGCGGCCTTTGTGCGGCCCTTGCCGGATCTGAATGCCGATGCCCGGTCCGAATGCATAATGCTTCCAACTCGGATCCTTGGTTTGCGAAGTAATGTCGATTGGCTTCGACCAGTTTTTGCCGTCGTCATCGCTTCGTAGCAGAACCAGTGTTCCGCCTTGACGGCCACCACGTTCGTCCAAATAGTCACGGTTGATCGCCAGCCAAATCGTTCCAGTTTCTCGATCGACAACTGGCGTGGGGTTGCCAAACTTGATGCGCCGGTCGCCGCCTTCTTCAATGACCATTTGCGGTGGTTGCCAAGTCTTGCCGCCATCCTCGCTGCGGCGCGCCAACAAATCAATGTCGCCGTCATCCGACAGACTTGTCTTGCGAGCTTCGCAAAGAACGATCAATGTGCCGGGGGACGATTTCCGATATTTGACGCCCTTGCCCGGCGGCATGGCGATCAGCGCGGGAATGCGATAGGCGTGATAGCCGCCCTCGCCGCCAACAAAGACGTCGGTTTGAAATGGCGCGTCGGCTGCATAAACCGTCGGGGCACAAATTAGCAGCATGGAGAAAACAACTGCGTTCTTCATGAGTCATTCTCTGGGTGAGTAGTGGCGTGATGATGGGTGGGCTCGACAGATTAATCATAATCGTTCCGGTTGCCGTCTGCCCTGATTAGTGTGACAATCGAACCAAGAATTTCGCCCACCCAAACACTTCTCGATACCCACGGATGCAACAAGCCGATTATCAGCCCAGCGGCGTCATCCCCGCCTGCCTGATGCCCTTCGATGAACAACTGCGGATCGACGAGCCGGCGTATCGTCGGCATTTGCGCGATCTGGCCACCGTCGCGGGCGTATCAGCCATTACGGTCAACGGACACGCGGCGGAAGTTCATGCTCTGTCGTTCGAAGAGCAACAACGGGCCCTGGCGGTCGCGCGGGACGAAGTGGGCGGCTCGATGCCGCTGATTGCCAGCGTCTTTACGTCGAACTGTGGCGAGGCGGCTCGTATTGCCCGCACGGCCTCCAAGTGCGGGGCCGACGCGTTGCTGGTCTTTCCCTCCGAGGTGCTTGCGCTTGACGGTCAGCAGCGGCCGGAGATGGCGCTCGCCCATTATTCGAGCATCGCCGAGGCGACGGATCTTCCGCTGATTCTGTTTCAATATCCACTCGAGGGCGGCTTGGGTTATCCACTGGATACCTTGCTGATGCTATGTGAGAAGATTCCCTCGATTCGCGCGATCAAGGATTGGTGTAATGACCCGGCTCTGCATGAGCGGCACATTCGCGAATTGCACGCTCTCGATCGCCGCGTCAATGTGCTTTCCACGCATAGTGCCTGGCTGCTGGGATCGCTGGCGTTGGGCTGCGACGGGCTACTGTCGGGGGCGGGCAGTGTCATTGCCAACCTGCAGGTGGCACTGTGGGAGGCCGTGCAGCGGAACGACTTGGAAGCGGCGCGGGAAGTCAACGACAAGATCTATCCCACGGTGCGGGCGTTCTACCGCGAGCCGTTGGTGGATATGCACAATCGCATGAAGGAAGCGCTGGTGGTGCTGGGGCGTCTGGATGCGGCGCACGTCAGGCCGCCGCTGGTGAAACTTTCAGAACAGGAATTGGAACGGATTAGCAACCTACTCGCGCGGGCTGGACTCTCGCCGGCGACCGTGTATCAGCGAGTTGCGTAGCGATGCTTGAGTACCCCCACTAACTCCCCCTTGGCAAGCGGGAGAACCGGATTCCCCTCCCTACTCACACAAGCGAAAGAATAACCGATGAGAATCGCGATTGGTGGCGTTTCCCACGAAACAAGCAGCTTTGCCACGACCCCCACTACGTTGGCGGATTTCGAATCCGGATTCGGTCTGTTTCGAGGACAGGAAATAATCGACCGCTTCCGGGGTGCCAACATCTGTGCGGGCGGTTTCATTGACGGCGCGGAGAAGCACGGATTTGAATTGGTTCCGCTGTTGTGGACCTTTGCCTATCCCAGCGGGTTAATTGTTCGCGAGGACTACGAGACGCTCAAAGCCGAATTTCTTCAGCGACTGAAAGACGACGAGGCAAACAACGGTCCGGTCGACGGAGTGTTGCTTGACCTGCACGGGGCGATGGTGGTCGAAGGCATTGACGACGGCGACGGCGATTTTATTGCGGCCGTTCGGCAAGCGGTTGGACCGGATCGGCCGGTGATGGTCACGCAGGACTTGCATGGCAATCACTCGCAGTTTCGCGTCGACCAGGCGGATGCCATCGTCGGCTTCGACACCTACCCACATATCGACATGGCCGAGCGGGGCCGTGAGGCGGCGGACCTGATCGTGGCGACGATTCGCGGTGAAATCCGCCCGGTGATGGCGATACACCAACTGCCGCTGTTTTGGAGTACGGCTTGCCAAGTCACTGCGCATCCGCCGATGGACGACGTGATGCGCCGCGTTCATGATCTTGAAAAACGCGACGGAATTCTTTGCGTGACGATCGCGACCGGTTTCGGCTGGGCGGACGTTCCGGATGTGGGGGCCAGCGTGATTGTGGTCGCTGACGGGGATCAAGCATTGGCCCGTGCGACAGCCGACGAATTCGGCCAGTGGATTTGGGACAACCGCCAGCGCTGGTATCACCCACCCGTCTCTGTTCGCGAAGCCCTTGAGCAAGGAGAGGCGGCGGCAAAGTATCCCATCGTGCTGGCCGACCACGCCGATAACACCGGTGGCGGCTCGCCGGGCGATTCCACCGAAGTGTTGCGGACGTTCATCGAAGTTGGTTTGCAAGATGCCGTGATTCTGTACATCGTCGATCAAGAAGCCGTCGACCAAGCGCATGCGGCGGGTGTGGGAAGCCGGATCACGATCGACGTGGGCGGCAAGTCGGCCGAGATTCAAGGGCCGCCCGTGACGATGAACGTGGAAGTCATGGCCGTCTCCAATGGCGACTTTACTTACGACGGTCCGATGTATGCCGGCTTGACTGGCAACATGGGACCATCGGCTTGGATTCGGCAAGACGGCGTTTCGGTGGTCGTCGTCACGGCCCATGAACAGCCGCTGGGACCTGCGTTCGCCCGCACGCTGGGCATCGACTGCGAGGCGATGAAGTACATTTGCGTCAAATCGGCCGCCCATTTTCGGGCCAGCTTTGAGCCGTTCGCCGGTTCAATCATCAACATCGATGCCCGTGCCATTCACACGCACGATTTTTCGAAGTTGGATTTTCAAAAGCGAAAGCGCGACATGTTCCCCATCGAAATCCCGGGCGCAAATTGATCGAGGTCCAGTTAGGTTAGACTTCGCAAGCAGCCCGATAACGAGGCACGACATAGGGACCCTCGGGAATCACCGCGACCGCCGCATCGCCGCTGCGCGCGACGCTGCTGGCAATCGCGGCTTCCACCGAAGCAATCATCTCGACCCCTGTCAGCCCGCAGTCGGCATCCGGCAGTCCCGTGCTGAACACCTGAATGCTCGCTCGGCGCATCGGCTTGAGCTGCATCTCGGTCTGCCACTCGTCGATGTCCGCGAATTGCTTGCCGAGAATTTGGTTAAGAAAACCCTCCGAGCCCGACTCGATCAACCGGCGCTGCGCATCCCGATACTCGTCCGATCCGAGCCCTTCGGAGCATTCGGCGGCAACGATTAGGCTGGCACCCTGTTCCAAGATATCGATCGGCGTCACCATGCACTTCACCGTCTGATAGTAGTTCTTGTCCAGCGGATGCCCGGCCGACGAGGTGACCACGGTATTGAACCGCCGGTCGACCGGCACCTGACAAGCATCATGCACGAAGTCGACGGATTGCAAATGACTTTGCACAATTTCGCCGAAGTTCACATGGGCCAGGCGGCGGTCTTCGTCGATCACCGTGTTCAAGGCGTAAACGTCGCCCAACATTCGCACGATTTCGAGCTGTTCTTCGTGTAGCGGATTACGTTCCAAGTTACACTGGATGGCCGCCGGATCTTCCATGAAGCGGGCGCTGTGAAAGGTGCGAATGGTGTCTTGATGTGCGATGCCCGGCGCGATGACCTTTCGCCCTCCGGAATAGCCGGCCATGAAGTGAGGTTCCACCAGTCCCGTGGCGATTTTTAGATCGGCTTCCACGAATCGCCGGTCCAACTTCACGGGTGTGTCGCGAGTCGCGGTTCGGCCCAGATCGACGTGGGCGGCGTCGTCACGGGCGAAGTGATTTACCACCGAAACCGTGTCCAATACCCAAGGGTCGCCCACTAGCTCTTCCAACTCCGCGCCTTCGTTTGGCCGGTGCAAACCGGTGGCCACGAGCACACTGATGCCGCCTGCCGGGATGCCGGCCGCCATCATCTGTTCGATCAGCGGACGAAGAAAAAGCCCGTTGGGTACCGGCCGCGTGATGTCGCAGATCAATATGCAGGCCGAGCGTTTTGCTTGAGCAAGTTCGGCCAGCGGCGGCGCGCCGACCGGTGTATTGAAGGCGGCCCGCACCGCACCGCCCGGGTCTGGCAGGACAGGGAGGGCGTTCTTGCGAATCACCGTCACGTCACACTCGGCGGGAAACGCTACGGGCAGCTTGCCTCTTCCGTATTGAAGTTCGACGATCATGACTGAGGGAATAGGCTCGAACCGAGACACTGGCTCCGCGGCTACTTACTTTGAAAATCATCCGTCGCCACGACGGCCCGAATCAACGCGTGCAGCGAATAGTCCTCGCTGGCCGTCTGGCTGACTAATTGGTCGATGGTCGGGCGATCGGTCGGTTCGATCGTTCGCCCTAGGGCATAGGCCGTCATTTTCTCGGCAAGGCCGCGAATGTAGCGGTCGTGCTGGTCTTTGATCGCCTGTTTGAATTCGAGGTAGCCGGCGTAGGCACGGCCGTTGGGCAACACGCCGCTGGTGTCCAAGATCTTGCGGTCGCGCCACTGGCTGGGGCGTTTTTCGCCATCCTGCTTGTCCCGCCATTGGCCGATGACGTTGAAGTTGTCCAAGGCCAGTCCGTAAGGATCGATACGACGATGACAGTTGGCGCACGTCGTCTGTTCTCGGTGCTTTCGTAGCCGCTCGCGAACCGTGAGATTCTCGCCCCGAATGTTGGGTTCCACTTCACCCGCATTCGGCGGTGGTGGCGGTGGCGGATCATTAAACAACACGTCGAGGACGTACTTGCCGCGCTCGACCGGTTTGGTACGGCTGCCGTCGCTGCCCCACATGTGAACGCCGCCCATTCCCAGCAGTCCGCCCCGCGTACCCGAAGGCGATGTGCGGCAAAACTGGTTGTCGACCAGTGCCCGTTGCTCGGGCGTGCGTTTGTTGGTTTCAGTGTTCATCGCGATGCGAACCGGTTCGGGCAACAAGTCCGTGTCAAACCAAAAGCCGGATCCGCCGTCGGCGTTGACGACTTTGATGAGCAATCGATTGGTCCCTGGGCGAAGCCGCGCCTTGACTTGATGATCGTCGATGGTGAGCCCCCGATTATCTCGGTCTTCGAGGATCAGCTTGCCGTTGAGCCACACTTTCGACCCATCGTCGATACCAAACCGCAAGGTCAGGTCAGCGGCTTGCGATGATTCGAGGCTGCGCGACAGATAGACAGCCGCGTTTCGGGCTCGCCAAGGATAGTGCTCCTTGCCGTCGCTCAATTCCTGACGCGTCCAGGCGATGCCGTCCGGATAGTCGGCCTGCATGGCCGCATCGTCTTCGGGTCCGAAAGTTCGGTCAAAAGCGTCCTGGAATGACTCGGCGGCAAAAGGTCCGATGGTGTGCCACGCGCCCAACTCAATCTTGGTGGCGGCTCGCGCTTGCATCCACTGTTCCCAATCGCTGCGTGAGGGTAGCGGCACGCGGCGAAACTGTTCGCCTTGCACATTCTTTAAGCCGTAATAGGCCGCTAACCGCTCATTGACCATGGTCCAATCCGAATCGAGCAAGTTGAGTAGCGAGGCGTCGGTTCGCAAGATCTCACGAAACATGACCAGCGGCTGTCGCTTCAAATCGTCCGACAAGCCGGCAAACTCGGTCGCATAGAACTGCGGAAAAATATCTTGGTCGGGCGGAAAGCGGTCGAATTCGTCGATCTTCAGCCACTGGCGCGCGAAGCCCTGGACGAAACCCTCGGAGCGCGGATCGGCCAGCAGGCGATCGACTTGCTTGGCCAGTTCGCTCGGGTCGGATAATCGTCTCTGGCTGGCCGACAAGAATAGCGCATCGTCCGGCTTGCTGCTCCATAAGAAGTAGCTTAGCCGGGTGGCCAACTCAAAGTCGTTAAGCTTGCGTGGCTTGTCGCCTGCCGGTTCCGGCTCGAAGAGGTAAAGAAAGTCGGGCGAGCAGAGCATGGCCACGATTCCGCTTTTTATCGCCTCTTCAAACTTCATTCCGCTGGCAAGCTCTTCCTGGACCAGCGAAACGATCGCTTCGACTTCGGCGTCCGTGGCGTGGCGGCGAAACGCGCGTGGCAGCAATCGACGAAAAATCTCGCGAGCATAGTCGAGTGACTGATGCTCTTTCCCCCAACCTTTGAAAAAGATCGTCTTCATGCTGGGCGGCGGAAACTCGCCTTGCAGCGGCCCAATGACCTCGATCCAGTCGAGATACAGTTTGGGCAAACCGTCCGTCTTCAATACCTCCGGGAGATAATTGCCGCGAACATAGTGGTCGTAGTCGCCTTGGGCACGCATTCTCGAGCGGATCCGCATCGACTCCTTGGCATTGCCGTCGGCGAACAGTTTGTTGGCCCGGTTGTGTTCGGTCAAGCTCTCCTGCACATTGCCGTGAAACCGGGTTCCGTTCACCAAACCGACTTGCCATTCGCCGGGAATCGCGGCGTCAAAAGTCTGCGTGAATTCATGGATTTTCGGTGCCGCTTTCGTTGCGTCGACGCGAAAGCGAGCGACGCGGCCGAGCGAGCCCTTGGTAACGTCCATGTAGACCGGTTTGCCGCTTCTGCCTGGATCGGCCGCCGCCCGCACGCGCACCCGATAGCGGCCCGTGATTGGAATTTCTCGACCGTTGAACGGATGCAGCAGTTTGGAAAACGTGCGAGCACTGCTTTCCATGACGACCATCATTCCGTCTTCCAAGTAGCAGGCCCGCCGATCGAGTAGATAGCTCATCGCCGAATTGGTTGTGTTCTTGAAATCGAATCGCAACGTCTTTTCCGGGACCAGCGGCGGGCGAGGCCGCACGGCGCGATCCGCCACATGCTTGGCCACGGTGAAATAAGCTTCCATCAGCGACGGGTCCAGCAGCAGCGCTTTGCTGATCTTGTCGAAGCCTTGGATCGATCCGTCGGGCGGCAGCATTTCAAGCGGGCTTTCACCGTCGACGAAATCCACGTGCAACAGGTCGCGCACGGTGTTGGCGTATTCGCGGCGCGTTAGTCGTCGGAGCAGCACGCGGCCCGAAGTGCTGTCGGCTTGGCGTCTTGCAGTCTGCAACTGAGCCGTGATCCAGTCGGTCACGGTGGTCAGCGTTTTGGCATCGGGTTTCGGCTCGTCGTCGGGCGGCATTTCTCCCAGGTTGATGCGGTCCAGCACCTCCACCCAATGATCGGCGGCAGGCCGGCTGAGGAAATCCGCGGCCAGCGTGTCAAGCCGCAGTTCAGCTTCCTTCGTTTCGGGTCCATGGCAGTGGACGCAGTACTCGCGAAAGAAGGGAACGACTTTTTGCTGGAAGGCGGACTGGCTGTCAGTGCCAGTTTGTTCTTGGGCGGCAACTTGATCGACAGCGCCACAAACTAGCATGAGTACCATGAGAGCAGCGGAATATCGAATATCGAACACGGAAGCAGTTCTCCCCCTTGCCAAGGGGGAGTTAGAGGGGGTCTGTCGTTGTTCGCTCCGCGAACAATACGAAAACGCCATGATCGCGGAGCGATCAGCGACATTGATCGAACTAAGTTCGGAAGATTTCATGAATGTATGACCCTCAATCGTGAACGCGAAACTGCAGGTCGGGCTTCAACTCACGCAGCCGCGCGATGCCTTCGTCGGTGACTTGCGTGCCACGGCGCATCAATGTCAATTCGGTGAGCGCCGGGGCGTCGGCCAACTTCAGCAGGCCTGCGTCGGTTAACGCTGTGGGACCGCCATTGCGCCAGTCTCCGACAAACAGCTTTTCCAGCGATTCCGACTTGGCAAGGTGATGTAGCGCCTGGTCAACGGTCGCCGTGGAATTCAAATTGATTCGTCGCAACTTCGGCAGTTCGGCCAGCGCCTGAAAAGTGCTGCCCGTTACCCGTGGCGCGGCAATTGTCGCTCCGTCCAGGTTGCGAAGTCGCCAAAAGTCGGCGAAGCCTGCGTCGGTGATGTTGGTTGCTTCGGCGGATAGTGTCAGATCGCGGAGCGACACCAGTTCGCAGAGTGCGCGGACTCCGTCGTCGGTCAATGCCTCGCTGCCCAGATGGACTCCGTGCAAGCGATTCAATCCGTCGATCGCTTTGGCGGTTGCATCGCCGGCGCGGCTACGCGTCAGATCCAGACGCTGCAGCGACAACAGCTTGCCGACCGCCGCCAGATCGCGGTCCGCCAACTGCTGGCAATTGCGGATGTTTAATTGTTCCAGTTGGTCGATGGAAGCAATCACGCCAAGGCCGCGGCCCGTTAAGGTCCCGTCTTGCAGAGTGAGATCTCTCAGCGTTGGAAAATCTCCCAGCAGCGTCGCCCCTTCGTCGTTGAGATGGGAAAACGAAGCGGTCCGCAGTGGCGACCCCAAGATCCGTCGCAGCATCAGCCCCTTGGATTGTGTTCCGTCCAAGTTCAAGGCCGTTACGCCATCCAGTTTGGGAAGGCGTAGCAAGCCCTCGTCGGTAATCCCGTCGCCGTGGAGGCTGAGGGAAGTGAGTTTCGTCATTCGCGTGAAGTACTGGCACACATCATCGGTTAGACCGCCCGTGCCCGTAATCTGCAATCGCCCCATTTGCGTTTGCTCGGCGAGCGGTGCAAAGTCTTCGTTGTGCAAGTTCGGTCCTGTTCGCGACAGCATCAATCCGCGCAGCCGAGGCGTCCGACAGAACGCCGCTATGTGGTCGGCGGTCAATTTGTCGAGCGCGTCCAGTTGAACTTCAACGGGTTCTTGTAACTGCTCAAGAGCGGCAAACGTTTCCGCTCGCAGCGCTTCATGGTCGCATTGCAACAGCAGCACGCCGGGATGGTCTTCGTAGACCTGGCGAGCAATGCCTTTGAGCTTTTCGAGCGCGGCCTGCGACGTTTCGTATTGCTCGCGTGCCGCGGCGACGGTCCGAGGCGGAGCTTCTCGCACCACGCGAAAACCCAAATAACAAGCGGCGTCGTCCGCCTCGAAGTATCCGCGCAAGCCCGCACTGCATTGAAGCGGCGCGTTGAACCAGGATCCGCCCCGAATGACTCGCCAGTCGCCGTGGTCATTCGCGGGCTCGGTATTCAACGGATCGACGGCGCGATGTCGCGGCATCCGGTAGCTCGGTCGATTGAATTGCTTGTAGAAGGTGTCCAGATAGCGGTCTTCACACCACTCCCAAACATTTCCGTGCAAGTCGTGAAGCTTCCACGGATTTTCCTGGTAGCTGCCGACCGGAGCAGTAAAAACATGGCGATCGGAAACATCCAACTTGACGTCCACGAGCCATTGCCGCAGTGCCCGCCCGGGAAACGCCCGTTCTAACTCGACATTGGCCCCGTTGGCATGTTGATGAATCTGCTGGCGATATTGGCTGCCAAAGGAGAAGGGCGTTGAGGTCCCGGCGCGACAGACGCATTCCCATTCGGCCTCGGTCGGCAAGCGATAAGCGGCCGATTCCTTTTTGCTGAGCCACGCGCAGAATGCCTTGGCGTCCTGATAGCTGACGCCGACCACCGGGTGGTTGCCTTGCTGCGGAAAGCCCGGATGCTTCCAATTGAATTCGGCCCGCTGTCGAAAGGAGATTTTGGCCCATTCGCGATCGGGATCGGGCGCGGGGTCCCAGCCAACGATTCCGTGACCGTTTCGTTCGGCGGTCGTTTGATAGCCGCTGGCTTCCACGAATTTTTGAAACTGGGATACGGTGACTTCCGTGGCGGCGACGTAAAACGGCTTGGTCAGGATCACGGGGTGCGTGGGCCGGTCGTCTTCCGCCGAATTGAAATCAGGATGGTCCTGGGTGAAATGTGCCCGGTCGTCGGCACCCATTTCGAATCGCTGCGTTTGAATCAGCCGGAGCGATTGGCCGAGCGAGTTTTGCAACTCAAGATCGGCCGCCATCGCGACGGAAGTAAGCAACGCGACCAAGGAAAAGGCGATCGCTCGTAGGTTGACTATCATGGCGGTGTGGTGAAGAAGCTTGTAGGACAAAGTCGTTGTTCGCTCCGCGAACAGAACGAAATCGCACCGTTCGTGGAGGCTCCAACCACTTCGAAGGTTATCATGATTGGATGTGATTTGCACGACCTGAACATGCTGCTGCGTTACGCCGTGGACCGCCACGAGCCGGGGGAGCGCCGACGACTCTATCAACTACCTACATAGCAGCGATCAGCGACGATCGAGACGCACCCAGTATATCTCGTAGGATTCGTTGGCTTGTAACTGATTGGGGTACAGTTTGACAAACCGCTCGGCGTCGAGATTACGCCTGTAACGCGTTCGATCCAGCAAAATATATTGGGCGTCGTATTGAAGTGCTAGTTCTTGGAGTCGCCTATCGCGATGCGCTGCCAGACCGAAGACGCGGACTGTCGGCGGGTAAATCTCCTGATAACGATTCCACCAGGCAACCAACGCGGGCGCGTCTTGTGGCACATCTTTCCAGTTCGCCACTTCCCGTCGGGCGGTGTTCCACTTGAAGGTCTGTTGAAAATGGGGCGTCAGGAACTGGCTGTCGGGCGACGTGTTTTCATTGACCCAGTTGCAAGCCCGCAGCCAATCTTCGTAGCGTTGGTTCGCTTGGCTCGGGTCCCCATCCAGGATGGCCATCGACTGACGGTCGGCGGGCGGCCTCAAATCTTTGGAGCGACTCAACAAAACTTCGCCGACATTTGCCGCCGCCACTAGAATCAGTGCCACTAGGCTCCAGTGCACGAGTACCTGACGGTCTGCCTCCAGTCGCAGCAACAGGCCGAGCAGCGCGAAAGTTACTCCGATAGGCACAACCGCGTCGCTCAGTCGAAACCAATAGTACTTCAACAGAGAAGCACCTAGCTCCGGCTCAAACAACGACAGGAAATCCATGCCGCAGCCAACCGCCGCGATCACCACTGATCCGGCAACGAAGCCTTGCAGCGTCACTTGCCGTTGGTCGCGCCGAATGCCAAGACAGAGGGCAACCCAAGCAAACAACAATGCCAGATGCCGGCAGATAAACCAGCTAGGAATGATCAGCTCGCGTTGAGCATCGTCTTGAGGCGAAAACGGCAAACGAATCGCGGAAGGCAGAAAGGTGTGCGGAGCCAAGTGGTGCGAGAGCCGCTCGAAGACGTAAATGCGATTGGCTTCCTGCACGGTCGCTTTGTCGACTCCCCAAGACAGCGACAGTCCAGCAATGACGCTAGGCGAGGCAATCAACAGGGCGATCATCGCAAATGGGGCCAGCGAGAAAACGCCCGGACGGTCTCGGCCGACGGCGATCCAGGCGCAGGACATGGCCATCAAGGACCAGCCGCCGACCAGCACGTGAAAGAACGTCGCCAGTCCACACAAAACCAAGGCCTGCCGCCACCGTGATCGCACCATCGAATCAAGGACCAGGAAAACGCAAACGAACGCAAACCCTTTTGCCTCGACGCCGCCCACCACCCACTCGCCAGCCAAATGAAACCTTTGAATCAGCAGCAAGAACATCGCGGCCGTCAGGATCGAAAATAGCTTGCGGGGGACTAAGGAAAAGCTTAACCGCTGCCACGACCAGGCCAGCAACAGCCACGTGATGATGCGGCCCGCCCAGGCAACCGCCGGCAAAGGCAGCCATAACGTCAGCCATCCCAGCGTCCAATTGAACGCCAAATGGGCGTCTTTCGACTCCAAGAACAGATCGCCCTGGCCCCACTCGGGATTCCAATAATGTTTGGCCTTCGCCAGATAGTGAGCTTCGTTGACATCGGGAGCGGTCGCCCCGGCGAATAGGAAGAAGACCAAAAAAATGAACGCCACTTCGGCAATCGCCCAGATGCTCGATCGTTGTTCTGGTTGCGAGTTTGGTGGAGTGTCGTTCACGAGGGATATTGCTGATGATTTGTGTAGGGGTGCGACGGATGACCCCCTCTAGCTCCCCCTTGGAAAGGGGGAGAACCAGATCACGCTGGTTGTCACGAGTGGCGGTCGCGGAAAGAATCTGTATTGGAAGCTCACCTTCGAGGATGACTGCTAAGCCGATGATTCACAAGCCCGTATTCATGGACAACCAATCGACGACCCGGGTCGACCCCCGAGTCGTCGACGCAATGCTGCCGTTCTTTCTAGAAAAATATGGAAACCCGGGCAGCACCAGCCACGTTTTTGGTTGGGATGCTCAAGAGGCCGTCGATCAAGCTCGTCAGTCTGTCGCCGAGACCATTGGGGCCACGTCGCGCGAGATCGTGTTCACCAGCGGAGCGACCGAAAGTAACAATCTGGCCATTCGCGGAATGATGGAACGCATCCGTCGAAAGGGCAACCACATTGTGAGTGTCCAGAGCGAACACAAAGCGATTCTGGACCCGCTCGCGAAGCTCGATCGACGAGATTACGAAGTCACGTTATTACCGGTGGCCCAAGCGGATGAATCGATTCCCGGACTTGTTTCGGTCGACCAGCTTGCCAGCGCGATTCGCGACGACACGGCGCTGGTGTCCGTCATGCTGGCCAACAACGAAATCGGCATCTTGCAGCCGCTTGCCGATGTCGCGGCGGTTTGCAAGGAACGGAACGTCGTCCTTCACAGCGACGCCACGCAAGCCGTGGGCAAGATCCCGATCGACGTAAAGCAGATCGGCGTCGACATGATCAGTTTCAGCGCGCATAAGATGTATGGTCCCAAGGGGGTCGGAGCACTCTATATCCGTCGCGGCGCGCCGCTGCTGCGTTTGGAGTCGCAGATTGATGGCGGGGGACAAGAGAGCGGTCGCCGTAGCGGGACGCTAAACGTTCCCGGCATCATCGGATTCGCCACGGCGATGGAACTATGTCGCCAGCAGATGGACGACGAAAACACGCATGTCGGTCGGTTGCGAAATCGGCTGTTTGACGGGCTGACGTCGGCGATCGGCAACGTGTGGCTGAATGGCCCTCCCTTGGGAGAGTCGCGGCTAGCCGGGAACCTCAGTTGCAGCTTCGCCAATGTCGACGGCGAGGCCCTGATGATGAGCATGCGCGACCTGGCCGTCTCGAGCGGAAGCGCCTGCACGTCCACTAATCCCGAGCCAAGCCACGTTCTGCGGGCCTTGGGAATCGCGGACGACCTGGTCCGGTCGAGCTTGAGATTCGGCCTGGGGCGATTCAGTACCGAAGAAGAGGTCGATTTCGCCGTGGACCTGGTCGCCGAAGCTGTCCACCGCCTGCGCAAGATGAACGGCTGACGAATCGCCGAAAAACCGGCGTTTTCTTTAAATTCCGGCTAACAGCGCTTCACTCAGGTAACCGAATAGTATATTTTAAACATAGAACGTTGTGAAAAAGCGGCGAGTAAGAACCGAGAACAAGAATTGCACTTCCATAAGACGGAGAAGTTTTGATGGCCATTACTTTGACTGAAAAAGCTGCCACTGAAGTTAAGCGAACGATGGAAGACCAAAAGTTCGAAGCAGAGACCATGCTGCGAGTCGGCGTAACCGGCGGTGGATGCAGTGGTTTTTCTTATGCTTTGGGATTCGACAAGGCATTCGACGACGCCAAGGACAGCCGCTATGACTTCCATGGCGTCCAAGTGGTGATGGACAAGAAAAGCGCCCTGTACTTGGACGGAACCACGATCGACTTTCATGACGGCATCGAGCGTCGCGGATTCACCTTCGACAATCCCAATGCGGTGAAATCCTGCGGCTGTGGAAGCTCGTTCCAAGCCTAGTTTGCCACAATTTGGCAAGTACGGTCAGAGGGAAAGAAAAAACGGCCCGGTTTGATAACCGGGCCGTTGTCGTTGGATCGATCTGGCGAGTACGGCGATTGCCGCGCGCCGCACCGCTATTCAGTCCGTTCGCCGTAGGCAGGCTTTTTGGCTAACCGCGTTTCCAGAGCCTTGTATTGGCTTTGCAATTCAGCGATCACTGCCTGTTGCTCTTCGTTTTGCGCCTGGGCTTGTTTCAGCCGTTCAAGCAATTGACGTGTTGCGTCGTTCGTTCTTACATCCACGGTTCGCAGCAACGCTTGATGGCGATTGCCGGCCAGCTTGATCGCCGACGTGAGTTCCGCGTTATCGTTGTGAGCTTTCGCAAGTTGCTGAACGAGTTGCTCTCGCTGTTGGAGGAATTCGAGGCGCGCGTGCAGATGAGCAATCTCGGTCCTCGATTCAAGCAACCTCTCCGTGAAGGCCTGTTGATGTTCGGCAACCTGATGCTGAACATGTTGCTGAGCCTTCAGAATTGCGTTTTCCTTCAGCGTTTCCATAAGGTGCCGATGGATCGCCGCGGTGTGAGACCGAGCATGGTGGCCGCATTGGCACGCCGTGCCGCAACCGCAGCCTTGGGCCGATACAACGTGGACACCGACCGCACCGCACGTCGCGGGACATCCGCTCACGGCAACACTGCCTTTACACGCGCAAGCGTTTTTGGCATTGGCACACGGGCAGCAGGTTGCGACTTTCGCCGCGCCAACGCCGTGTAAGCCACACTTTCCCTTGGCATCGCAGGCCGCGGGACAAGTTGCGCACGCGGCACCCGTAGATCCTTCCGACTCAGTAGCCCGGCAGAGCTTGATCGTTTCTCCCGGAGCAAAGAAGTGGATTTCCGTATCAATCTGAGGCGGCGCTGGAAGTGCGAGCAGTGCCTGTGGTTGGTCGCCCCTTGGCGGCGTGGCCGCTGACGTTTCTTCTGCCGCGACTGCCGGCACCTCGCCGTGAAAACTGACGGTCTCGAACTGCGACCGCGGCACCTTGATAATCACTTTTTCACGAGCGACGCCAACATTCTTGAACAGTCGGCTGACATAGGGCACCTTGGAAAGCATCGGAACACCTCGCTCGTTGCTGGCGGTAATCCAGACGGCGACATGCACTTCGTCTTCCGTTTCTCCAACGATTTCTCCGCTGAGCGGAACGGTAATCGTGGACGGCTTGGCCGCTGGCGGATGAAGCGCCTCGGCTTCTTCCGCACACAGGGGATGAGAGAGTACACACAATACGGCAAGCGAGCCGACAATCAAAGTCATTCGAAGCATCGTGATTCCTTTCACGAAAATTGGATGAATGCATGCTGATCCTCGGTCCAGCAATGCGGGCGGCGGAAGGTACTTGAAATGCCACCCACTCGCAATGCCGCTGTAGTTCAAGTTCGCCGAATGAGACCAGTTGGAAACACGGCACTGAAAAGCCCCCAGGCTTCGATGAGACACACCATCCCCTTACCAAGGCAATCAGCCGCAACGCCCATTACTTTTGGCGAATGCAACCTACGTAGTAAGCGGCGGAGCCGAGCGAGCAAACTCTTGATAGCACTGAGTTGCGAGCATTTTATCTTCGGCACGGGGGACAAAAACGCCCCGCGCCCGACTGCGGCGAATAACGCCCTTCTCCAGCGATTCGGGAATCAGTTGGCGCGTCAAATGAAGTCTGCCGGCATCCACATCGCTGCCCGCCAGTTTGGCGCTGACGAAATCGCTGGGATGTACGAACTCGGCATAGCTTACCGACAAGCCGGCCGGGCGAAACAAAAACAACGAGCAACCATCCGTCGCTGAGTAAGTAACTTCGGGCGATCCTTCGACCGGCTGATATTCCATCCGATCTTCATCCACCAACCAGGTCACCGGGCAAATCGGAAGTTGGCTGGCAAGTTGAATCGTTGGATCACTAGTCAACAACGAAGTCTGCGCCGAGACAACAAGCTCCAGCGCGGGTATCGCCATACCATGGCGCTGCGACAAAACGCGCCAATAAAGTTGCGCCCCGATGTTGGCTCCTTCGACTTCCGCATAGGTCGCCACAAGGTCGTCACCGCGCAGGTAGGATTCTTGCGGCGGCTGAACTTCGTGACTCTTCGCTCCAACTAGGCTGATGGCAAACAACCGCGCATCCGCGAATTGTTGGTCGGCCACGCAAAGATCCGTCGCGCCCGATGAAGGCAAGTTAAGATCGACCTGGACTTCCAACTCTTGCGACGACCATCTGGCCTGCCCGTCGTCAAACCGCCACATGGTGAAATCCCTTGGTCAACTTTCTTGCGGACGGAATGTTGTAAAGAGTTGGTAAACAAAAAACCCCGCCGTCCGCACAAGGCGACGCAGCGGGGCCGGAACAGAGAAGAGGCCAACACACTAACAGGCAGACTTAGGAAAAGAAATGAGGCTGAAATTGAGTAGTGTGTTTTGGAACTTCCTCTTCAAACTCTTAACACCTAGATAATACCAGTATCAACTCGAATGTCCATACTTTTCGGACAAAAATCTGTCGTCTTTAACCCGCCAGAGGGGCAGTGGCATTTCCCAAGGCTTGACCCGGTCTTGGACTCTTTGGACGTCTGGCTGGCGTCTGATCTAGAAGCGGCCACCCTTGCCAGATCGGCACGATCACGTCGCTAGAACGCTGGCCGCTTTTCTTAAGTTATTGCTGGCCTTTGGGTACGGCTCTGACCAGCGTGAATGTGTCC
>JAJDEH010000241.1 GCA_029259935.1 Planctomycetota bacterium | reverse complement strand
GGTACTGACCTCGCCTTGCTGCGTGTCCTGTTGTCGAACTTTGCAATCTCTTCCCTGGCAATTCGTGGGATTGCAGTTGGGGCCGCTGCAGGGCCGGGGGCAACCGAAGCACCGGTCGATCGGCACGCATCCAGCGCATCGATAAATGGGAGGATAACCACAGCAAGGAGGTGCATAACAACCGCCGCAGCCGTAGCACATGTGACAGCTCGAAACCACAACCGTTCCGCAACAACCATGACCGGCAACCGCTGGCTTACCGTCGCCAATCAAGACAATTCCAACCACCGCAAAAAAAACGGACACTCCAAGAACTACGATGCGATTCATCACAACCTCCTTCAAAAGATGTAAACTCAGGGAAAAGATGATAACTCAGCGAGATGATCGCTCAGTGAAATAATGACATCAGCAACAGGTGTACTCAGATCCGTGTAAGGTAAAAACGTATGCCAACTAGAGGGTGGTTGGCAAATCGCGTGGTCAGTGTAGTGGTCAGTACAATCACTGTCAAACTACTCAAATAGGGGAATCGGAATGCCAATCGTGGTGGATCCGATCAGCGACCAAGATGGTGGTGTTTCGTGTGCCGCTTTCGTGGAACCTTGGCTGAGGCGGCGGGCATGAAGCAATCGGTTGAATGCGTGAGCGAAGGAATGCGGACTTCACTTTAGCCGCGAAACCGTCACTCGCGTCGTCGCGAACTTGGTCGTCGCGAAGCTTACTGTTCGTCGACAAACGGACGGCCCATGGTGCCGCGACCATCCGCCATTCGACTTCGTCGCCAACGATCGATCGCGGAAAGTGGCGATCAGTTTGGCAATTGAACGGCAACCGTCAACAGTCCCTCATTTGTCGGCGTTGCCTGCTGGCAGCTCTCGCGGTTGAAACCGCCGCCAAAATCGTAGGAACTAGGATATTCCCGCGTGGAACGTCGATCGTGTCCACGAATTGACTTAACAGTGGAATTTGCGAACAGTTTAGCGGACAAATCCCGTATAATACTGCGCATCCGCCAAACTGCGCGAGGTTTTCATGCAAAGTTCTTTTCCTAGGTCGGAGTTCGAGCAGTCGCCCACGGGCGACCCCGCTCCATCCCCCGTTCCAGAGCATGACGAGAAAGTGGTGCGCGAAGAAGCGATGGTCGGAAGCAACGATCCGGGGATCCAGATGCTCCCCGCTAAACCGGTCAAGCCCGCGGGGAGGACGAAGAGGGAAGCCGGCGGCGGCTCGAATCTGGTTGTCGCGCGGCTGATATGGCTCATGTCCGTGTTGCTGATTCTGCTGGTGGTCAAATACATCGTGCCCGATATCGCGGAAGAGTATTACTACGCCTCGACGCAGGGCCGGCTGCGGGCGGAATACGAAACTTCCGGCGAAGCTCTCGCCCACCAGCCGCTGCGTCAACTGACGTTGGCTTCGCAGATGGTAGCCCGGCGGGCCGGACCAAGCGTCGTGCATATTCAGGCCGTCACAAGCGGCCGGGTGAATACCGATGAAGCGAGCCATCTGTTCGGTCCGCACTCGCGAGAGAGCGAGGGACAAGGTTCGGGCGTCATTGTCGATACGGAAGGATACATCCTGACGAATCGCCATGTGATTGCCGGTGCCCGGTCGATCCAAGTCACGCTGGGCGACGACCGCCAGATACCCGCGGAGGTAATCGGCGTTGACGCGCCCACGGATTTGGCGGTTCTCAAAATCGACGCCGGTAACCTGATCGCCGTCGAGTGGGGTGATAGCGAAGAGGTGCAGGTTGGCGCGCTGGTGTGGGCCGTCGGCAGCCCGTTCGGACTCCACCAAAGCGTGACGTCGGGAATCTTAAGCGCGAAGAACCGTGGTCAAAAGGCCGGCAACATTTACCAAGACTTCCTTCAGTCCGACGCCGCCGTGAATCCCGGCAACAGCGGAGGTCCACTGGTGGACGACCGGGGACGAGTGATCGGAATCAACACGGCGATCCTGGGCGAAACCTATCAGGGGATCAGTTTCGCAATTCCCAGTGCCGTGGCTCGTGACGTTTACAACCGCATTCGCACCGACGGACATGTCGCTCGCGGCTGGCTGGGAATTAAGATGGACGAGATCGACGAAGATCTGGCGAAGCAATTGAGCCTACCAGGCGTCGAAGGCGCGTTGATCGTGGAGGTCGTCGAATTTCAAGGGATCGTTTCGCCGGCCAAGGAAGCCGGTCTGGAAGTGGGAGACTTCGTCGTGCAGTGGAACGATATCGCGGTCATCAATCCCATGGTGCTTAGCCGTGCCGTGGCGGCCACCGAAATTGGGTCGGCCGCCACAATCGACATTATCCGCGGCGGTGAAAAACAGCGGCTGCAAGTCGTCGTCGGCGAACGGCCACAGCAGCTCTATTAATCGAGGCCGATCAGCGCCGATGCCACCCAATCCGTCCCACGAAGCGTCCAACGATCGCACCTCTCTCAGTTTGTTGGAGCGTGCCAAGTCGGACGACCAAGATGCGTGGCAACGAATTGTGCAACTCTACGGACCGCTCGTTTTCAGTTGGCTGCGCCGGGGCGGGCTTTCCCAGGATGACATGCCGGATGTCTTTCAGGATGTGTTTCGCGCCGTGGCCCAAGGCATCGGCAGGTTCACGCATCAACAGCGGACCGGTTCGTTTCGGGCCTGGCTGAGAACGGTCGCTCGCAGCAAGATCGCGAATCACTTCAACGCCGCCGGGCGCCGGCCCGCCGCCGCGGGCGGAACCGACGCCAACCTCCGCTTTTCCGAAGTCCCCGATCCGCTGGCCGAGGAAACCGAGGATGAAATTGAATCCGACAATGCTCTGTTGGTGCGACAGGCGTTGGAACTGATTCGCCCCGATTTCAACGCTCACACTTGGGAGGCCTTCCGCGCGGTCGCCATCGATGGAAAAGAAGTGCGCGAGATGGCGGCGAAATTAGAGATGACGGAACAGGCAGTCCGCCAAGGGATCTACCGCATCCGCCGACGTCTGCGGAAAGAGCTAGAAGGGCTGCTCGACTGGCCCGACCCCGAGTGACGGCGGCAGGCAGTGTTGGTCAGTGTGTCTATTGGTCAACACTTGGAACCGGTACTAGTGAGACGACTCCGTCGCTCTTTCCCACGGCCAGCATCGCTCCGTCAGGCGAAAAAGACAGTGCTGTCACACCCCACACGTCCGGCGACTTGATCTTCCACTGAGTTCGTGGCGTCCAGCCGCTCACATCCCAAACGTAGACTGCACCGCCACTATCTTCCTCTAGCTCGGCACCGGCGGCGAGCAATCGCGTGTCCGGCGACTAGGTGATCATTTCCGCATTCTGTTCGACTAAGTTCGAGAAAAAATTTTGATGGGTCACCCACTTAAGTTGGACAGACGGAGCCAACGATCATTGGAACGTCAGGTCTATCGGGCTTTCAGAGTGAAGCCCCAATCCGATAGTAGTTTCGATGGAACGGGTACGTTGATGGAGGTCTTGGGATTCCCATCACTTTTCTCCGTGTCAATTCTTCTGAGCGACGATATGCTTCGTTCATTAAGGACTGTCTTTCCAAGCCAGTGTTGCGTGTGTTTAGCGCGACCTTCAGTTTGGCTAGACTGCCATGAGCGTCGTGGCTTGATTTCGTGGGGGCAAGGCAAGGCTCTGGTGAACGGAGTTCCGCACTGCGATCTTCACGGAAGAGACTCGTGTGTGCAACTGGCTGCAGTCCTACTGCGCGATGCTATCGGCACAGGACTACTCTTGGTTGGTGAAAATGGTGAGTTTCTGGATCAGGTGGCGGAACTCAACTGGAGCGAGCCACAACCACCCTGGATATTGTTTTTGGGCAGCACCCCGATGGACGGACTTTGGCGGCAGGGAGTAAGCGAATGGTGGTTCGAAAATGAGTGGCAACCATTTTGGTGGTCGCTATCTGAGCCTCAGCGCGCGGACTATTTGAGGAGATGGGACGCTCCTGAAGAATGGATTGAATTTGTCGAGAAGTTTCCGATTGAGGGTATGCGGTCAGAAAACGACGCCTGAATTCCGGTTTGTTCTCCCATGCCGTGTGGTCAGTTAGCACAACAATGATTAATTGCTAGTCGCTAACGCGTTCACCTTCGATTTCATACAAACTCCGAACATCTGGTAGAATCAATGCCAGTTCAAAGTCGTCACTGTCGAGGGGGCGGTGAAAAAATGATCTTACCGTTGGCAGTACTCATTGTTGTGTTTCGAGGCCCTGCCGATGATGAAACGCGAACACTCAACTGAACTTGAACTCGCCAAGACTATTATTAGTACAAATGTCGGCGTACTCTATGGTGCGTTCAGCATTATCGACTCGTCCGAGTACTTCCCGCCGCTTCACATTCTCAACGACTTCCTCTTCACGGGGACTGATGCGTGCGATCAAGATGGCCGCATGCCCGATTGGGAGCCTTTTAAACTCGCATTGGATGACTACGGTTTTCTCAAGGCATGGTGGTTCGAAAGCCATCCAGACGCGAGAGAAGACGCGCTAGACAGTACGTCTTGGAACGATTGGTTCTGCGCCGTCCTGGAGTTGTAGCGTATCGCGACTGCCAAATCGGGTAGCCGAGCAGGTTCACCCGCCCAGTCCCCACACCACCTAGCGTGCGGGTCCGCAACAGGCGATTCGTCGCAGTGGAGCAAGCTCGCAGTTCGATTTTTCGACCGTTCAACACCTGTCGATGTTCCGTGTCACGCCCACGGCATGATGAACAACCACGCTGGCCTGCTGTTCCTGCGCCGTAGTGCCCGCTTCGGAAGACGAGTTACGACCCGCATTTGCTATTCTGGCCATGCGCGCGTTAAGTTGGGGAGTTTCCGACACTTCCCGACATGTTGTCGGCCAGAAACCGGTTGGATGACATGAGTGAAATCAGCGACTATTGGAAATCCGTCGTTGAAACACTGCGTGATCGTGGTTGCCGGTTCCGTGTGAAATGGGTGACGGACGAAAACATGAGCGATTGGCAACCGTGGCTGATTTGTCCGGTTGAAGGCTGCCTTGAAACAGGTACTCTCGGGCCCGTACCCGTCGCTGAAGTCGAATGGCTGGACATCTCGAACGTTAACCGTGATGGAAACGATCACACGGAGGTTATCGCAAAGTTATTGCTGGACATGGGCGCTCACTTCATACGTAACGCCGATACGCTTCGCGTCACGCCACAAGTCTCCCAACAATGAAACGCCCGCTGCGGCCTCGGCACACCTTCGCTCTTGTTGCAACCAGCGTTGCGTTGGATAATCAACTCTTACTCGACGTTGCTTGCCTTCATTGAGGGCGGTGTCGGGCATTCAACCCGTTAGACGGCTGAAGCATCGTGCAACTGCGAGCAAAAACCTGGCTCAGATTTTGCCTGTATAGCCAACTCGTGATTATCCCCCTTGGTGTCGTTGTGGGTCTTGGCGTTTTCGGTGTGATTCACGTTAGCTGGTCAATCGCGTCGTTCGTCGTGTTGTTCGGATTCGGTGCGGCAGGAGGAGTTCTACGACTTTTGAATGTAACGGGAAGAGTTACACTCGTGTTTACGCAGGAGGATCTGAACTCCTGGATGCTTCGTTTCTGGTACAAAATCGAATCCGGGTTTCTCGCAGACATTGCCGGGAGTAACGTGATCTTGGAAGACGGCGACATCGAGCAACGCCGCTAACACTGTGTTCCCGCACCGTCACTACCAGCGCCGACGGGAACACTTCCCGTTGGGCGAACGAGAGTGAATTCCAAACCACGCACGTTCTCACTAAGCGGTTTCATAACCGAGAGGGTGCAGCCAGCTTGGCAGCACGCCTTTTCAGCGTTTCTCGCACGAATCCCTCCATTGCCAATGGGGCAGCGGAAAATTCGACCGCGCGCCCATCCTCCAAGCGATCAAACCACACCGTTTTCGCCCAAAAAAGCAGCTAGTCTCTTGCTACTGAGCTGAGTGCACCCTCGGCGGCCCTATTCATGCTGGCGCGCGGCCGGGGATCTTGGACCCCCTCTAGCTCCCCTGTGGCACGGGAGAATCAGATAGAGCTGCTCCTTGGCAAGGCGGAGAATCAGTTAAGATTCATTGAACTCATTCAGTTCGGTGGGAACTAATTAGGTCGAGTAGCAGGGATGAAAACACTTGCGATATCGCGGGCTCAAACGCACTCACATTCGACCATCCACGTGGATAACCCGGACTTTGAATCGCTAATCCAGCAACATTACCCGAGAATTCTGCGAGCGGCCGTGCTGCTGGTGGGCAATTCCTGGGATGCCGACGAACTTGCGCAGGAAACCTTTTTACAAGCCATGCAGTCCTGGCATCGGTTCGCGGGGCAAAGCAAGGTCGAAACCTGGTTGTATTCGATCCTGTTGAATGTCCGCCGCAAGCGGTTGCGGTCGGCCGAGCGGGGCTGGCGACGGTGGCTGGCCTGGTTTCACTTGTCGAAGGGTGCCGTACCGGAGAAGTCGCCGGCCGACGTGATCGAATTGGAAGAGTGGCGAGAGAACCTGTGGTCTTGTGTCGAGTCGTTGCCGGAAGCCCAGCGAATCGCCGTCGTTTTGAGATACTCGGAAGGACTCACCTATGATCAAATTGCCGAAGTGATGGGATGTCCGGCCGGCACGGTCAAATCGCGGCTGCATCATGGACTGGCGGCCTTGAAGTCTAAATTGCGGAAGGATCAACGGAAATCAAAACACCAGGTGCAAGTCGCCGCAGTTCACGAACCTATCGTGACGAATGAAAAGGCAGCGACTGACGAAAAGAGCCGCCATGAATGAGAAGCGTGAATTGGAACCATTTGGAGACCAGTTGCGCGAGGAAGCGGATCGCTTACTTTGCGCGACGAAACACCATGGCTCTGCGCGGCAATTGGTCGCCCGGCACAAAAAACGAATGGCCTGGCGCCGGATGAGACGAGTTTCGTTGGCCGCGAGCCTGATGACCATCGTCTTGTGCGTGGCCGGCTATCGCAGCCTGCGACCTGACGTCCGAAACGCAAATGATGACCAGGGAAAGGTTTCGCGGGATGTGGCTTCGTCTAACGAAACCGGAAGCCGAGGGGCGACCGTCGATGATGGAGTCCCCGTTGAACTGGCAAAACCAAGGGCCGTTGTCGCGCCGCTGGAAACCGCGATCGGTCAGCCGGTTCGACCGCAAGTTGTGCCGGTTGTATTTACGAACTCGACCGACATCGAGCAGGCCGAAGTCATCGCCACTGGCGTCTATTTTCCCGCTCAGGTCGAGCAAATTGAATTACGAGAGCTTACGTCCGCCGAGCAACGCGCGATTCGTCGCGTGCTTGGCATCAACGACGAAACACCCAACAAAAATTCTCTCTAGGGAGTTGCACGATGAGGAAACGAAGGATTTTTCAAACACTGTTCTGTTTTTCCGCTGTCACGATCTTGTGCTGGCCATCGCCGGCCGCCGCGGACGACGTGCGGGCGGCGGTAAAGAAAGCACTGCCCGCCACCGTCGCGGTCGAATGGCGCGCGGAGGGGACGAAGAGCGAACCCAACGCCAAGGTGTCCAAAGGCGTGATTGTGGGCTATGCCAACGCGCCCGTCGGTGTTCGCCCAACTCCGGACGAAATCAGCTTATCCAGCGGCACGGCGGTCTCGACCGACGGGCTGATTGTCACCGTCCTGGCGCATTCCAAACCGGGAGCATTTTCGGTTACCTTGAATGACGGACGCACACTTCCCGCCCGGCTGCTGGTGGACGATTTTCGTAGCGGCCTGAAGCTGCTGAAAATAGATGCCGACGATTTACAGCCGGTGCAAACGGGCAAGGATCAAGGGGAACTGGGGCAACAGGTCGTGGCAACCTACTGCACCGATCTCAAGGACCGCGCGGTCGCTCAAGGAATCGTCACCAGCAAATCCGCGGCTACCAAGGGTCCGATTAATCTGTTCAAGACCGATGTTTCCGTGGGTCCGATGAGCGCGGGTGCTCCGCTGGTCGATGGACGGGGAGGACTGTTGGGGATCGTCGTGGCCAAACAGGGCCGAACCGGCCATGAGCGCGGTGAGGCCTTGGCCATCCCAGCGGAATTTGTCGACATGTTGCTCAAGGAACGGAGTGGCGAAAACTCGGTGGTCGTGCATCGTGCCTACCTTGGCGTAACACTCCATGAACCCGACTCGCCGGCCGTGGAAGAACTGGGGGTGCTTGTGGAGCGTGTCCAGCCCAAGTCGGCCGCGGCGGCCGCCGACATTCGAGTTGGTGACAGTATTGTGAAATTGGACGACGAGGAAGCCACTTCGCCTGCCGAAGTCATTCAGGCCGTCGGCCGCCACAAGGCAGGCGAGATGCTGACGGTTACCATCCGTCGTCCGAACTCGCAGAACAAGGAACAATCGCCAACCGAAATGCAAGTCAAGGTGACACTCGGACGCTCTCCGGCGACACCGGCACAGGCGTCGTCTCATTACTCTTACCTATTCCGGGACAACAGCGGGCGACAATTGACGACGCTTCACCCCGATTTGCTGTACATTGCCGATCCGGAAGGAAGGATTCACGTCGTCCAGCCAAGCCAGCAGGCGCCGAACCAAAATCAACCCAAGGGTCTACAGCGGGCCTTCGTTGAAGCGCAGAAAGCCTACGCGAAGGCACAACTCAGCCGGCGTTTGCAACCCCGACCGGTGGCTCCGGCCACGATTCAAGTTCAGCGGTCGGACACCGCGAAGAAGCTGGACCTGCTTCACCGCGAAGTGGCGTCGCTACGGAAACAGTTGGACAAGCTGACCGAGCAATTACAAAGGGCGCACGGTTCAGAAAACGATTCAGAAAACAAGGAGGCCGACAAGCGGTAGACTGCTAATCTTGTCCAAGGTACATCGCCAGGATGGTCGACTTGGGAATTCGCAGAACGATTCGCAGGCAATCCGCCAGCCAGGCCAGCGGCATTAGGGCGACGTAGGTCGCGTCGGCGAACCATCGATTCCTACCGCAATACCGGGCCAGTGGCGGGCCGATAAGGTCGTAACAAACTCTGACCCGGGAGTGAAGACGCGGGCAACCCTGCGCGAAGACGAGTTCCAGGAATTTGAGCCGTTTGGTTTGCGGACCGACGCTGGTTCTCGCGCCCACCAGCCAGGGGTGACCGTGCCTTGCGCCGCTGCTCAGGTAGCAGTTGGGATCGGTGGTCGGCAGCTTGGAGTACTCGTGCAACATCAGCACCACGGCGTAGCGGTAACAAACGACCGCCGTCGTCACCCAGGTTCCTCCCGCCACGAGATAGCCAACAATCTTCAGCCAGTGCAAACCGGCCAGCCGAATCCATTGCGATTCGCGGCTGACGATTCTCGTGGCGCGAACGTAGGTGAGCAACCCAAGAGTCGGCGCGGAGAACAGAATAAGCAAGAAGGCAATTACGAAGCTCGCGCCTACGTTCTCGCCAAGGTCCAGCAGTTGAACCAGGAAGATCACCACCGCGCATCCGCCGGTCAGGATCAGCAGATGACGGATCGTAAAACGCCGAGCGTGCTTGATGATTTTGGCGATGCTGAAGGTCACCACGGCCAGCGCGACGCCGACAATGGCGGCGGCAATCAGCGTCAAAATCGACGTGGTCATGTAAATCAAAACAAACAGCAGCAAACCAACCGCCACGCCCGTGTAGATGCCCAATCGGAGAACGAAAAAGCGGCTCGTCTTGGGCGCGATCGTCCAAGTGCCCAGGCAGATCATGCTGAAGCCAACGCACGGAAAGAACAGCACCAGCGCCGGGTAGCGCATCAGCACGGCGATGTAGTCTCTGGACTCTCCCGACTGCCATGGCGAGTCCAGCATGACCGGCATCCCGCCCAGCAGGAACAACAATCCGGTGAGCGGAAACACGATCCCGGTCAGAAAGAACTTGATTCGCAGCGTCCTGGAAATGGGGCTTTGAGGATCAAGCCAGGCCCAGATGCGGTGAAAGAGACAAAGCCGGGTCCAAATCCGGCCGACGGGACGAAGCCAATTCATCGGTGTGCTTGTTGTTCGTTTTTCCGCATCCTACCGCTATCGCCACTCGGCCGCCCACTTACTCGTACTCCAGCCACTACGAATACGCCATTCGCGTAGTTCGGCGAGCAACCTTTGTTTTTGTTTGTCGTAAGCGGGATCGGTCCACAAATTGTTGACTTCATCGGGGTCGGCCTTCAGATCAAACAGTTGGCCCCACGGCTCGTCAAGAAAATGGACCAGTTTCCAATTGGCGTCGCGGACCATCGTGACGAACTGCGTGTCGGTCAAGATGCCGTCTTGGCCCTGTTCGGCGTAGACGTAATCGCGCGGCGTCCAGTCCTTGCCTTCCAGCGCGGGAAGCAACGTGGTGGCTTCCAGGTTGTCGGGCACTTCCGCGCCGGCGATTTCCAGCAACGTGGGGCCGATGTCCATTTGCTGGCAAAGTCCGTCGATCAGCCGTCCGCCGTCGAAACGCCCCGGCGACCAGACGACCAACGGCATGCGGGTGATGGTGTCATACATGGTCCACTTTTGCGAATGGCCGTGATCGGTGAGGCAGTCGCCGTGGTCGCTGGTGAAAATGACGACGGAATTTTCTAGATAGCCGCGATCCTCCAGCGACTGCAAGATCTGTCCCACCTTTTCGTCGATCATCGTCACGTTCGCCAGATAATACGCTCGCTGCAAATGCCGTTGTTCGTGCGTGGGATTGAGTTCCAGCACCACCGAATCGTGGTCCACTTTCTGGTTGTGAATCCGCAGGCCTTGCAGCGGCTTAGGCTGGTTATCCAACTCCTCTTGCGTGACTTCCAGCAGCGGGAGATCCTTTTTCATGTACGGTTCGGCATAGCGGGGAATCGGATCGTAGGGCGGATGCGGACCGGGGAAACCAATTTCCAGAAACAGCGGCTGCGTTGGCGGCTTGCTTTCCAGCCACCAACTGGCCATCTCGCCGACGAACATGTCGCTGTGCAGATCCTCGGGCAGTTCCCATTCGAACGCGCCCAGCCGGTCGCGATAGTCGGCCCGTTGGCGATACAATTCGCGCTGCTGTTTCACATGGCCGCGAATCCGCACGGCTTTGTCCCATTCGTCGAAATAAAATCGCTCTTCCAGATAGCGGTCCTTGTTCTCGACCACGTATCGTTCGTGAAAGCCCAGCGGCGTGTCGTAAGGATAGCTGTGCATCTTACCGACGTTGATGCAACGGTAGCCGACTTGCGAAAGCGTTTCGATCCAGCTTCGCCGCCAAGTGTCGGCGTTGCGATAGATGCCGGTGGTGTGCGGAAAGTAGCCGGTGAATAGGCTGGCCCGAGCCGGCGCGCACGACGCGGCGGTAATAAAGCAGTTGGTGAACGTGGTCCCTTCGTTGACCAGCCGGTCCATGTGCGGCGTGTCCATGTAGGGAAAGCCAAGCGCGTTGATCGTATCGAACCGCTGCTGGTCGGTGATGATGAAGATAATATTCGGTTGATCTTGCGGCATGGCGAGGACCCTGGCGTCGGATGGAAAATAGGCGTCAGATGGAAAATAGGCGTCAGATGGAAAATGGGTGTCGGATGGCTAAAAAAGAGAACAGCAGTGTAGCAAATCCAAGCCGCCATTCCTGGTCCCCGCATCAGGCCGCACAGAGTAGCGCCTGGTCAGAGATTCCCCCGCTATGACCGTGCCTCATCAAAAGGGAAGGCGAAGGTCAAATCGGCTGCCACCGGCCCCGGGCAAAGTGTGACGGTCAGGTAGGCTGTTCGAACGGCACCGCTTGCTAGCGGCCCCGCACGCACAGTTTGCCTGTTCGGACTAGCTGGCATCGGCGCAGCGCGGGTCAAGAATTGGCTCTGAATTTTACGATCCAATAAGAAAACTCATTCTCCGCGCGTTGCCTTTTTCGGCGTGCGGCGTCCGTGGGCGGCGGATTGACATGAAGCCCTGTTTTACTTGACGCCGGAAGGATCCGTTGATGACATTGCTTGACCAAATACTGGGACGTCCGTCTGAGAAAAAATTGGCCCTCATCGCCGAAGAGGTCGCTGGCCGCAGCCGCCACGTGGTCTGGCAACGCGTCAGCCGGCGGCTGGAAGTCATGAGATCCTGGGAAGCCAAGGGTTACATTCGCGCCCGATCCGCGGTCATCTTGCAACGGGAACTGGATACTGTTTTCCAGCATCATCGCATCGACACGCCCGCCCAACAAACGCAAGTTTATCAATGGGCCTCCGAGGCGGTCGTGCAGATGATCGAAGCCCAAGCCCGTATCGCCTACGCGCCCAAGCCCAAGCGAAAGCAAGTGGCGTAGCTGACGGTCTGGCTGATTGGATGGGTGGCTGGGGTCGAGCGAAAGCGAGCCCCCAGTTGTCGCCGTTGTCGCGCTGGGGGCTCACATTCGTTCGACCCCAGCCACCCGGCGTTCATCCCCCATTCTTAACAGCCGTGAGTTGCGCTCGCCAAGGAATCTCGCCGCGCACACGACCGTGGGGGCACGTTGCGGAACCACCCC
>JAJDEH010000025.1 GCA_029259935.1 Planctomycetota bacterium | reverse complement strand
CCGGAAGCCACCGCGGAAGTGGTCGATTCAGCGGAGACGCCGCCGTCGTCGTCGCGCACCGTGACGATGATCGTGTAGATCCCGCCATCGGCATAGGTGTGGCTGGCCGCGAATTCGTCGTTCACCTGATCGACCGCCGCTGCTGCCAACGTTTCGACCCCGCCGCCATCCCCCCAGTCCACCTCGACCGTGTGCGTATCCAGCGAACCGGCCGGATCGGTGAAGTCACCGTCGATCGTAACCACGCGGTTCTCCGCCTTGTGTTCCAAATCGGCATTGGCGGAATTGAGTTCCGTAATCGTGGGCGCGACATTGGCGATATTAACGACCGCCATGGCCTCGTTGGTCGCGCCTCCGACGTCGGTGACTCTCAGAGCGACGATGAAAGTACTGCCCGCGAATCCATCTAAGTTGGCGGCGGAGAACGTCGGGGCGATTCCAACTTCATCGCCTTGCGCCGCGGCTGCTCCGATTTCGCCAAAGACATTGTCGCCATCCAGGTCCCACTCGAAGGTGAGCGTATTGGTTGACTGATTCGGATCGGAACTGGCCGAGCCGTCCAACTGAACGGTATCGCCTTCGGCGACGAAGTAAGGCCCGTTTGCATCGGCCGTGGGCGGTGAGCCGACATTCACTATTTCGATGTCATTTCCGTCACCACCCTGGTAGTCGATCACGAACGAGAACAAATCGCCGGTTGTACTGTCGGCCAACGTGAATTGAGAACCGTCCGCAAAACCGTTGAACTCACCGGTGACCGAGTCCGCTCCATCGTTATTTACAATGATGAAGCTATCTCCTACCGCGGGGGCAAAATTGAGGGACAAGTTCAGTGTCGCGCCCGTCACGTCGACGGTTCCGGTAACATCCATCTGGTCGTGTTCCGCGCCTGCCGTCGTGCCGTTGAGTTCAATACTCAAGGTACCGGCCGCAACAGAATTCAAATTGATCGAAAATGGAGCATAAAAGAGATCTTCATTTGAGCCGTTGGATTGACTGTCGCCATTGATCATCAACACGCCGCTCACGGTGTTGCCGACAATCTGAACTGCTCCCAGTGTCATTTCGTCGAGTTTGGTCAGCCCCGCGCCCGACAGACCGGGATCGTTAACGTCGACGAAGTTATCGAGTTGACTGGTGAAGGCGAGCCCCGTCGAATCGACCAGCAGCGCGCCAACCGCGCCGAGAGTGTCTTCGGAGCCTTCTCCGTCAGTGTACAAATAGAGCGTCTGCCCGGAAGGAAGCACAATGGCATCGCCACTGGGTGATTGATTCTGAAAGTTACCGGTTTTGCCATCAATGAGAGCACCAGCGTTAGTCAGTGGCCCACTGCTTCCGGCAGCGGTTGTCCACAGGACGATATCGCCGAAATTATTTTGAGCGTAGATGCGACGCTGTCCGCCGATTTCGACAACTCCGCCACCGCCCGTGGTACCAGAATCGTCACTGGGCGTAAGTCCTGGACTGGGGAACGGGTAGGTGATATCCGATTCTCCGGTCCAGGTCTGACCGAAGTCGGTACTGATCGCGTGTCGTTGAAAAGAGATACTCGGCCCGGTGCCGGGATGGAAATAGCCTTCGAATACTCCGCCGCCCAGATTCAAAATGCTAGGATGATCGCCGACGGTCACACCGCTGGGACTCGTGATGGCTCCCAGCGACAAAGTGGTTCCATCCCACGCAAAGGGAGCGCGGCGCAAGGCTCCACCGGCACCTCGCCAAAAGAGCACATTCTCACCTTGAACGGTTTCCAAATATCGCAAGTCTTCTCCGGGGCCAACGTCCAATTGGGTCCAACTTCCCAAAGTGGCCGAATTCAGTTCGAGAGTGGGTCCCGAAATGGTTAGCCCGTTGGTCTGGAAGATACCGGGACTGAATCCGGGAGCTACCGTGGCATTGTCTGAAACGGCGAGCGTGCCCTGGAGGTCGGGTGTGCCCATCAAGGTAACGCCGCGATCAACGGTCACGTTTTCATTGTAGATTCCCGTTAGCACTTCGACGGTACCCGATGCGTCAACCAGATTGACCGCGTTTTGCATGCGTGAACCGGTCGCCGGATCGCCGCCCAGCGTATGCACTAACAGGCTGGATGTGTCGGCTTGAAAGCCGGCCGTCCCCGCGTCGGTATCGGTACCACTTGTCAGCATCGACGAAAAGTCGATTTGGCCGTTGGTTTGGCCATGGACATCAACCAGACCCACCATTCCCGCCGCCAGCACGGCAGGATCGGTGGTGCCCCACCAATTGCGGGCCGCGTCCAGGTTTGCCTGCGTGTCCTGCTGGAAGAAAATGAGACCTTCGTTATTTTCGATGCTATTGTCGCGAATCACGACATTCGTGGGAACGCGGGGGTTGGTGCTGAGCTTTCCACCAATGCGAATCGCGAAGTTCGTTTGCCCGGGAATGTTGGAGGCCAGATTGTCGTGAATTGAATTATTGGCAATGCGGATGTTGTCGGCCGTCTCATTAACAAAAATGACGCCATTGCGGCTCGAACTGCCGCTAATGTCGTTTCCGCTGACAACCACGTTCGATCGGCCGATGGAAATCCCATCTTCGAGCGAATCATTAATCACATTGTCAATGACAAAAATCGTCGTGCTGTGTGAGTCTCCGAAGAAATCCTTGACCTGGATGCCGTCATTCTGATTGAGATGATCCAAATTGAGCAAATTGCCTTCAATCGTGATGCTTTCTGAATCGTCGACAAATATGGCTCCGTTGGTGCTACGAATATTTTCCAGTTCGTTGAAACGGATCGTGCTGCTCGACGACCCGTCATAGTTCGCGCCGTCGCCTTCGGTATCAAAAAAGTAATTGAATTGAATGGCCGAGTTGGTGGCTTGCTTGAGTTGGACGCCTTCATCTCCCGATGACTTGTGGATGATGTTGTTTTGAATGGCGACGTTATCGACAGGACTGCTGCTGCGCACTAGATCGCCGGTGCCGTTGGTGATCACGAGTCCGTCGAGTGTGACATCATCCGCGGCGACCAAGAAGATTCTGCTCAATGATCCACCGGCATCGACAATGGCCTCAGTTGACGGGTCGGTTTCGTCGCGAGTCGAACCGGTGCTTGGACGGGCATCGTTTCCGGTTTGAGGACCCTCGATCGTGAGCGATTTTGTAACGTTGATGGTTGCGGATGGGTTGTACGTGCCGGCGGCGACGTTGATCGTATCTCCGCTGCTGGCCCCGTCGATCCCGGTCTGGATAGTGGAAAACGCATCGGTACCGAAGGTCAACCCGGCCGTCTCGCCGGCTTCGCCGGAGGCCCAGGTGACGGTGTCGCCGGCATCCAGACCGCCAACTCCCTGGTCAACCGTGATCACCAGCGAGTCGTCCACATAGATGCTGGCCAGCAACCGTCGGTCTTCCAGTCGTTCCAGCCGACCCAGGGCGGAATTAGGCCGGACGCGACAGCCGCGAGGAAATTTCTTCTCGTTTCGTTTGGCAACGCTCTTGTTCGCTCGTCGAAAAAACATTTCGGGTTACCTCAAAGTTGTTGTGCCTAGTCTAAGTTCCCAATTGGGACTTGAGCCTAAAAACGGTTCAGGCTCGTAATGGCCCCGCGTCTAGACTTGTTCTAAGGGAGGGAGGAATGAGGCGACGCGTGGTGGCTACGTCGCGACTAGCGGATTGGAGGTGGGGGATCGCCCTGACGGATACGCCGGCACCAGTGCACGTCGCACATAACGCTGGCTTACCTAAGCTAAGTGGCTAAGTGGCAAGTTGCTCGGCGGGTTGTTACCTACTCTCTTACATAATTGCAAACTTGTCCATGTTTTACGCGCGCGTTTTTAAAATAAAATTTGAGATGTGGCGCGGATTGGGTGAAACGACGAAATAGGCACTCACTGCGAATGAAGAATGCGCAGTTGAATATTGACATATCAGTAAATGACTGTGCGAATTTTCGTAAGCTGCCGTGGTGAAAGGATTTGGGTGGCCAGGCAGCAACTAGTATGAGTTCTTTCTCTCAGTGATTCCGATCTTTCGATAAAACAGTGCCGTGTGTGACTGTGAGTGACCGCACGTGCCCCTTAGATCAGCCAAGGTCTGAAGCGACTTTATTGACCTCTGCGCTAGCAACTTCCGTAAATCGACGAAATCGCCCTTAAAAACGTGGGTGGTGAGCTTTGCTGAAGCTCGCAAGACTCGGTTTAGGGAACGACCGGCAATCGCACAAGAAGCACATATGTTACAACACCTTGCAAAAAGCAACCTGTTTCTAGCCGTTTCCGACCGCTGCCCACGCTGGGATCTTGTCGGCGCGCTCATAGACTCCCATCTCCGCGCCGGATTGCCGGTCAAACTCGCGACTTAGTCGATATCAATTCGTTCCTCGTCGCTATTCGTCAACCACGCTGGGCGCCAGTTCCGGACTTCCCATTGCCGATCCTTCGTCCCCGATCCGCTGAAGTTGTAGAAGAGCAGGTCTAGCCCGCGACCGCCGCTTAGCAGATCGGACTCGTTATCGTCATGGACCGTGGTGTCGTCCAACAAGATGTTCAAGCCAGCCAGGCTGCCGCCTCCGCCGGTGATGTTGGCCACGCGGGCGGCATAGTCCGACGCGCTGGACCATTCCGCCAACAAGGCTCCAAGCGCCGCCTCATCGCTGTCGAAATCGGTGAAGCCGGCGATCAGGATGTCGTCGCCATGGT
>JAJDEH010000240.1 GCA_029259935.1 Planctomycetota bacterium | reverse complement strand
AGAAAAAATCCCACGATGAGTGAACAAAAAGCTGAGCGTAGTTCACGCCGCGAAAGCGAGCGGCCGCTCGCCGAACGCGCGCGACCCGGGCTGGCGAATTCAGCCAGAAAAACATTCAGGGTTCGCTTGTTTTGGGCCTAGCCTAGGACAGCCATTGGTCGAGCAGACCTAGCCTCACTTTACAAAAGTTTATAAGGGATCTTGGATGTCAATCTTTCGCTCTGTTTTACTCGCCTACGTTTTGCTGTTTCCCTGCGTTGTCGTTGCCGAAGAGGGCAAGGTCATTGATGCCGGTCTCGCCACGCTTGATGAGAAACAAGGAACGCTGTGGTATGACATTCAACTGTTGCCCGTCGAGGGCCAAGGCTGGCAGGATACGAAAGCGGATTACGATCGGCTGCCCGCCAAGGCGGAGGCCAAGGTTCGCTCGGCCGTTTGGGGATTGAGCCGACACTCGGCGGGGATCGCCGTTCGCTTTGTTACCGATGCGACCACGATTCAAACTCGGTGGACACTGACTTCAAACCGCTTGGCGATGCCACACATGGCGGCGACCGGCGTAAGTGGAATCGATCTCTACGTGCGAGACGATCAAGGAACGTGGCGTTGGCTGTCATGTGGCCGTCCCACGGCGCAGACAAATACCGCAAAACTAGCATCCGGAATTCCGGAGGGGAAACGCACGTACATGATGTACTTGCCGCTGTACAACGGTGTTTCAAAAGTTGAAATCGGCATTCCCAAAGGCAACGCCTTGTCGGTCGCGGCCGAGCGCCCCGAGTCACACCGCAAGCCGATCATTTTTTATGGCACTTCCATTACTCACGGCGCTTGTGCTTCTCGGCCCGGCATGGTCCACACGGCGATCCTCGGACGCCGATTCGAACGGCCGGTGATCAACCTCGGTTTCTCGGGCAATGGCCGGATGGAACCGGAAGTGGTCGAGTTGATTGCCGAAATCGACGCGGCAGTTTATGTCTTTGATTGCCTACCCAATATCACGGCCAAGGATGTGCTGGCCCGCACGAAGCCTTGCATCAAGATACTGCGTAAGGCGCGGCCCAACGCTCCCATTCTATTTGTCGAAGACCGCACCTATTCGGATGCTTTCTTGGTGCAGAGCAAGCGTGACCGAAACCTAACCAGTCGAAAGGCCTTTCGACAAATTTACGACGAGTTGAAGGTCGCCGGCGACGATCACCTTTACTATCTCAAGGGCGATCATCTTTTGGGCGACGATAACGAAGGGACCGTCGACAGCTCGCACCCCACCGACCTTGGCTTCATGCGACAAGCGGACGCGTTCGCGGAAGTGCTTGGCCCGATCCTGGAACGAGCGGAAAAATAAGCTTGATGATTGCGGCGCTACTAACGCAGATTGTGAATCGTGTTGTGGATGGTCCCTTCGATCCGCTCGCCGCCCGCGCCTTGGATGGAATACTTGATTTCCATGCACCATGTCGTTTGGATGTCGGGAAGGTTGAGCGTGACGGTGCGTCCCTTGCCGCCGAGCGTGACCGCCGCGACTTTCAAGCGGCGTTCGTCATAGTGTTTGGATCCGTAGTTGGCGGTGCGTTTCAACGACCAGATCTTGACGGAGTAGTTTTCGTGATCGGTCGCCGATTTGGGATCGAGTTCGCCGGAAAAAGTTATCTCCATGCCCTTTTTCACCGCGTTCAGGCCGACCGGCAGGTGAACCGGCTTGTCGGTGTAACGCGCGCGATAAAATCCACCGGGCTGCGACTGGCTGCCCGCCCAGGCAAACATCCCGCAAGTGTAAAGTTGTCCGTCGACCGGATGGAATCGGCCACGCATGACGCCGGTTGGAAACTGCGGAATTGGCAGCTCGCACATGCCGCCTTGCATTTGGCCCTTGATCTCTTCGTGGGGCACGACATAGATTTTTCCGTAGCCGTAAGAAAAGTTGAGCAGCGATCCGTTGAGCGGGCCCCACTTTTTGCTGTCGCACCATAGGAGTTCGCTGGGAGAACGATCGAAGGCATTGGTGATCCAACAAAGGGGCTGGTCCATCGCTTCGTCGGAGGTGTCGGTGACATCGTGATAGCCGAACATGTTGCCGTAAAAGCCACCGGGCTTGACCCAGTTGATACGGTTCTTCGGGTTCCAGTGTCCTTCCTGATCGGTGACGATGAACGTGCCGTCCGGATTGATGCAAACTCCGTTGGCCGCGCGAAATCCGGCGGCAACGATGTCGGTCGTCGAGCCGTCCTTACTGACTCGCAGCAGCGTGCCATGATGGGGCACCAGTGCTTTCAGCGCGTGCCGCGCCGACTTGGCATAGTAAAAATTCCCCGCGTCGTCGACCTGCAGTCCCATGGCGAATTCATGAAAGTGATCGGTGACCTGATGGTCGTTGTTGAAATTCTCGAAGTAGTCGATCTCGCCGTCGCCGTTCAGGTCGTGCAAGATGCAAATCTGGTCGCGGCACGTTACGTAAATCCGACCGTTGACGATTTTCACGCCCAGTGGCTGGAACAACCCCGATGCGATTCTGCGCCAGGAAATCTTGTTCGTTTGCGTGCCGCCAGCCGGCGACTGACCGGGCAGTTGGTTGAGTCCTGAAACGCGCCAGATGCTGCCGTCCCACGCGCTGGCAATGGCCACATCGCCGTCTTCGGTGAAATCGAAGCCGGTCAGCCTCATGCGACAGAACCAAGGGTTGTCGACGGGCCGCGTTAACACATCGACCGCGAACGGGCCGTCATCCGGTCCGATGGAGACTTCGGTTTCTAGTTTGTCGGGCCAGCGGGGCGGCCCTCCGTGGAGTAGCGCGGACAGATCTTGGCTTGCGGTATCAATCACGATCGCGTCCGTCAGTTCATCCGCTTGCGCGGGTTCGTCCAGATTCGTTAGCCACAGCGTGAATCGAAGCGGGTCCTTGCCCGCGGGAATGCGCAATCTCAGATTGCCTTCCGATGACAACCATTCAAATCCGTTGTCATTTCCCACCACGCCCGCCAGTGTCCAGCCGCTCGATCCGTTCGACGTCGACGGCTCACCCATGACTATTCGGGCGTGGTTCTTGTCGTCCACGTTGTTGTTCACGACGCCATCGGAGGCCGAAGAAAACTCCCATGCGGCCACCAGGGAATCGGTACTTTCGCCACGCTCCTTCGTGAGGTGTTCGATCCGCGCCGGCGGGAGGGCGGCTTGAAAGAAGCGAACACTCTCAATTTCACCTTCGAAAAATGTTGGATGGGGAAAGTTGCCCGCCGTGAACCCGATACGAATGACTGGATCACTGAGCGCTTTCTTGGGACTCAAACGACCAGCAATTTTGTCGGGCCGCCCGTCGACGAAGAATTGAATCTTCCCGCTGTCGTGTTCATAGGTCACGGCGACATCGTGCCACTTGCCGTCGTTGACTCGCTGCGATCCTTGGTAGGCACCGACCCAACCAATGTCGAAGGCCAGCCTGCCGCCGCGGATGAACCAAGTCATTCCATCGGGAACCCAGCGGGTCTGATTGGCGGTGCTCGCTAGAATCGTACCGTTTTGTTTGGTCTTGATGCGGGCCGTGACGGTGAAGTCTTTTTCGTGCAAATCGATGCCCTCCGCCTTGGCGATTTCCACGCGGGTCCCACCGTCAAAACGGACTCCCGACGGGGCCGCCTTGGTCGTCCGCGACTTGGCCGACTTGGGACCGAACAGTACCGCCGACTTGGAGACTACCAATTCGGCCTCCGACGGTTCGCGATGAGCGACTTGCAAGATCATGTCTTCATCACGTGGGCCGATGTTGAACGTGCGGGTGAAGACCGGTTTCGATAGCCCTTCGATCATGCCAGGCATTTCCAGCAATGCGGCCTTGCCGACCGTGTACTGGATGATCGTCTTGTCGCCGTGATAGTACATTCCTTTGTAGTGAGCCCAATCGCGCGGCAGGGGACCGTATCGCCGATCGTCGCGTCCGACCAGCCGCACATCCTCGAAACTGCCGTCTTGCGGGCGGCCCCAACCTGGCCCGGTAGGATTGGCTGATTGCACCTGGCCCACGACGCGCGGATGAATGTTGTGGCGTCCGTCGAAGTTGATGCCGTGGTAATCAATGAATTGGTCACCGCTCCAAACGGCCGCCATTCGCATCGTGTCGTAATCGAAGACCATCCAATGCCGCCCCTGCGAAACACCACCCGGCCCCGCGTCGAGCCGCACGGCGTTTCCTTTGTAGGCGAAATTGGAACCGCCTTTGCCGACTTCCACCGTTAAGACTTGGTTCGGGCCGTAATCCATCTGCTCCCAAGGAACGATGTTCGACGGAGCGGGTCCGCGCGTGTCACCTTTGGGCAGCCGGTCGAGGTAGGCCCGTGTTATCTCAGAGTACTGCGACGGGTTATGCGTCTTGAGATACGCCTGGCGGACGTAGTGAATCACATCGTATTTCTGTTCGGGCACCATCCAAGCTTGCTGCACCATCATGCCGAAGCCTTTGGTCAGCGTCTGGTACATCGTGTAGGGATCGTTGCCGCTCTTGAATTTTCCGGCGGCAAACCGCAGCGAAGTGGGGAGCGAACCCGGGCGATCGTGGGTCCCATGGCAGTTGATGCACAAACGGTTGTAGATCGCTGCGCCTCGTTTGAAGCTATCCTGATTCAAACTTTGTATCATCCCGGCGTGGTCGATACGTTTTTCGTATTCCGGCAAGGGACGCGCGGCGTACAACGACGGCGCGGGCTTGAGTTCCAGGGCGCGGCTTGGTCCGCCGTCGCGGATGTCCATTAGATAACGCAGCAAATCCAAAAACTGCTGGCGGCTGGCCAACGCATTCACCAAGCCGGCCGGCATGATCGATGGGCCATCCTTCTTGTGGGCTTCAATGGAATCCTTGGCAATCGTAATCAGTCGGCCGTTTTGTCCCGGATCGCGAATTACGATTGCGTCGGCTCGATCTTCCGCCAGCAAACCGGTGATCGTCTGACCTTCGTCGGTCACAATGGAAACCGTCTCGAATCCCTTCTTAATGACTTTGGACGGCTGCAGAATCGACTCCACCAAAAAGACGTCGGTCGCTTCCTTATTGGGCTTGGTCAGTTCCGGACCGAGTTGTCCTTCTCCGGTAGCATCGGTGTGGCACTTGGTACACTGCATGAACGGCTGATAAAAAACCACCGCTCCGCGGCGAGCGTCGCCCTGTTGCCGGGCGGCTTGAGCCAATGCGGCCGGATCTTCCCGGCCAATACTCTCACCGAGATACTGTGCAAAAGCGGCTGGCGAACAGTCACTCAATTCAATCATGAAAAAGAGAATTGGCAGGAAAGTGAATCGGAGCGGTGCCGAAGGCCGCGTCATACGTATTCCCTTGTTCGATTGGTTGACTGGCGAAAACGGAAGTCGGAGTTTGGCAACGTTGCTGGTGGCTGGCGTTCGAAAGTCTGGGCGGCCTCGTACCACGATCACTCGTGACGCAGCGCTTCAATCGGATCAAGTTGGGCTGCCCGATACGCTGGATAAAGGCCAAAAATCAAGCCCACGAAGAAAGAAATGGCGAAGGCCACCACGACTGACTGGGGAACGATGACCGGGTTCATGTCGCGGACGATCTCTGGCAAACTTTCCATCAGGTCCGGACGAAAGAAATTCAGCGTTCTGCGCGCAAGGATTACCACGGGGCGGCACAAGAGACCGGCCAACACACCGGTCGCTCCGCCGACCACCGAAAGCGAAACCGTCTCGACCAGGAACTGTAAGATGATGTGATACTGATGCGCGCCCAGGGCCCGCCGGATGCCAATCTCGCGAGTTCGTTCGGTCACGGTAGCCAACATGATGTTCATGATTCCGATGCCGCCAACCAGCAGCGAAATCGCGGCGATTAGGCCCATGAACCACATGAACATCAGTTTCGTATTCTCGGCTTGCTCGATCAAATCATACGGGACGATGGTGGCGACATCCTGTTTGTCGCCGTGCGTGGCGGCCAAGGTATCTTCGACCAATGCCGCAGTCCGGCGCACGTTACTGACATCGTCCACCCGCAACGTCACTTGGCTCAATTCAAAGATCTTCGCGCTAAACGAACCCGCGCCCCGTTTAACGTCGAAGTCACCAATCCGCTGCCGCATCGTCTCGATGGGAATGTAGGCGTCGTAGGAAAAGTCCTGCGCGGCCAGCGACCCGCCGATCGCCGCCGTGGGATTACGATGCTTCAAAACACCCACGATTTGGTAATATTCGAGTTTTTCCGGCAGGTAAATCTGCCTGCCAATGGGGTCTTCATAAGGAAACAGTTCCTCGGCCAGTTTCCCGGCCAGGACGCAATGCGACGCTTTCCCAATGCACTCGGCCGGCGTAATAAAATGGCCCCGGTCAAGTTCCAGGTGGGTAACCTCGGCGTACTCCGGCGTGCATCCGACCAGGCGGCCGGTGATGGTGCGCGTCGTGGGATTATTGGGATTGGAAAATTTAAACGGCAGTTCGCGAATCGGCAGCGCCGACTCGACCGTGGGAATCGTATCCCTCAGTCGCTCAAATTCCGCCCGTTTGACGCCGAACGGTTCGGGCAAACTAAATCCGCCGGCGCCTTCGTCCGGCGGCTCGAGCGAACGAACGATGATGTTATCCGCGCCCAGGCCTTCTATTTGTTCTTGCGCTTTTTGGCTGATGCCCTCGCTGATAGCGACCAGCCAGATGACACTCGCCACCCCGATGAAAATTCCCAACACCGTCAACAACGACCGCATCGGATGCAGCAAGAGGCTCTTGAAGCCCAGCAGGAGCGTACGCAGTAGAAAAGAGACCATGAATCAATCCACAATCGACGCAAGTTTGGCGGTGACCTCGTCCGACTGAATTAATCCGTCACGCAATCGAATGATCCGCTTGGCATGGGCCGCCACTTCGTCTTCGTGCGTGACCATGACGATGGTTCGGCCCTCGCTGTTCAATGTTCCAAAAAGGGCGAGGATCTCTTCGGTGGTGACCGAGTCGAGGTTGCCGGTCGCTTCATCGGCCAGAATAAAATACGGATCGTTCACCATGCTGCGGGCGATGGCGACGCGTTGCTGTTGTCCGCCGGAAAGTTGCGTGGGCCGGTGGCTGAGCCGATCGGCCAGGCCGACCAGTCCGGCAAGTTCGACACAACGGGCACGCGACTGGGCGTTGATTCGCCCCATGTAGTAGAGCGGTACTTCAATATTTTCAACGACGGTAAGCTGCGGAATCAGGTTGTACGATTGAAACACGAATCCAATACGAGACGCCCTGATCGTGGACAACTGATCGTCGTCCATGCGGGCCACGTCGTCGTCGCCCAGAAAGAACGAACCGTCGGTCGGGCGGTCCAAGCAGCCCAGCAGGTTTAGCAAAGTACTCTTGCCGGACCCCGAGGGGCCCATGATGGCGATGTAGTCGCCTTGGGGCACGTCGAATGAAACGCCGCGCAAGGCGCGCACCGTTTCCCCCTTGAGCACATAGTCTTTTCGCAAGTTCTGAACACGAATGGCCGCGCTCATGTGCCGCTCCTCGGGGGGCCTTCGCCTCGTCCCCGTTGCTGCCTCATCTGCGCCATGGCCTTCATGAATTCCGCCTTGCTTATGGCGTTATCGTTGTTCGCATCGACCTTGCCTTGGACGAGCCGATCTCGAAATCTGTCCGGGATGCTGGCCAGTTCTTTGGAAGAAAGCTGGTTGTCGTTATCGGAATCGTAGCGAGCAAAGGTCTGAGCGGGTGATGGCCGGCTGCCCTGGTTCGGAGGACCCCCTCCTGTCGCCGGACTGCCTGGTGAAGGCCGCCCAGCCTGCGGACGACCGCCTGGTCCGCCACCAGCGGCCGCGACCACCATGGCCATCGGTTCGGGCAAATCGGGAATATTGAGATGATCCGTATGACGGCGCGGATTGAGTACGACTTGGTCATCCGGACTGACGCCTTCCTTGACCAAGGCCATGCGATCGTTATTGCCTTCGAGCGTGATTTCCTTGGTCTCGTATTTTCCGTCTTTCTCCAGGATGCAAAATGTGTGGCCCTTGGTTTCGTAAATCGCTTGGAGTGGAATTTGCACTGCGTCAGCCCGTTGATCGACATAGATGCTGACCGAGGCATTCATGCCGGGACGAATCTCTTTGGGCGGCTCCTTGATCTTGACGAAGACGGCGTAGGTTTTGATCCCGCCACTGGAAAACCCGCCCGGCTCGGCATATTGGTTGACCTTGACGACCTCGCCCTCCAACTTCCTGTCGTTCAGTGCATCCAGTTGTACGAGTACGGGCATTCCCGCGCGGACGCTAGTAATGCGTGATTCGTTGACTTTTGCTTTCACCTGCATTTGCTTCGGATCGGGCACGCGAACAATCACCTGCTGCTCGCGAATCGTGGCCCCTTCTTCGACGACGAATTCCGCATTGCCTCGGCTGCTGAACTTGTTGGCGTAGACGACTTGCCCTTCCACGCCCGCCGGAACACGGACTTCGCACTTGGAGATTTGGTCCAGGACGTCGTCCAGTTTGTCTAATTCCACTTCGTGGCTCTTGCGCTCGTTTTGGTAGGTGACATCGGACGCTTTGATTTGGGCATCGAACTCAATCAGCAGCCTGCGCTGGGTTTGGTTTCGAAGCACACCCACTTTCTGATTTGCCAGGCTGAGCGCGTTTTTCGCCCTCTTGACGGCAAATTGATCCGCTTCCAACTGTAGAGCCGTCACGTAGGTCTTCGCGGCCAGCCGTTCGCTGTACTTGAGATATTGCTCGGCTTTGCGCAGGTTTTCTTCCGCTTCAAAGATTTCATTCAAGATGGTCTGTTCCTCTTGCTTGAACACACCCTCGACATATTCCACGCGAGCAATTTTGGCGGCCTCGAGATTGCTTTCCGCCGTGATCACGCGCGCTTCGCTGGTATTGACGATCACATGTTGCTGGTCCCGTTCCTGTTCCAGCGCGGACGAATCGAGCCGCACCAGCAAATCGCCTTTCCAAGGCCATTCGTTCGGCATCGCCGCCATCGTGATGCCGCCTTGCAGCGGTGCCAGAGCCTGCAGCATGAGCGGATCTCGGGACCAATCCAGAGGCGCTCCTCGAACATTCGTGCCTTCCGGTATCACTTCCAGAATCGTGACGCCTGCTGAATTGGGAGATTGCACTTCGCAACGAATTTCGATGTTGTTCGAGCTTTCGACTTCGCCCTGATCGAGTACCACGGATTCAAAAGACCCTCGAATGACGGCCAACGTGATAGGCGTCTCCTGTTGTTTGACCTCGCCGCCACCCAAGAGCAACAAACCCGCGACCCCCGCCATGCCCAAAAATATCAGCAGGAAGACAATCAGCAGGACCGTCTTTCCACTTCGCGCTCTAGAGCAACGTCGGTACTGGACGAACAGTTCGTACCTCATGGAACACCTCTTAGCGTGGGCGTACAGTGGGAATTGGCGGGGCGGGACGAAACCGGATGGGGGCAAATCGCACCTTCCGATTTTGGTGGATGATCAACAAACCCAAACAATCTATCTTAGTCGCTTCGCCTGGCAATGTCACGATTGGCGAAAAGCGGCCCTTGTATGAGTACTACCCCCCAGCTAACGCTGGAGGCTCGCCGGCACTTCTCTTCTTCCTTCGGCCTTCGACATTCCGTGTTCGATATTCGATATTCCGGCGTGCTGGCGACCCCCTCAAACTCCTCCTTGGCAAGGGGGAGAACTAAATTAGGAGGCGAGCCCTTGACGTTAGTCGAGGGGTAACGCCGCGGCGGTTAGCTACTGACACCAAGCCTACGGGACAACTCCCCAATTGATGAAACCCGAGACGGCGTCGGAGGTATCGCCGTCGGAAGTATCGCCACCCGTGGCATCGTAACTCGCATTGGACGGCTGGTTTTCTAGATCGAAATTGACTGGACCGCAAATCTCCCACCTTGGCAAGCCAGCGGTGGAGAGTCATCATAGTGCCCACGGGAGAATATCTGCTACTGACGAACATTTGTGCCGCGAAACCGGCACCCACCCCACCAAAGTCATGCAAATCGGATCTACCAGTATCGTCGATACTTTCGCGGAAGCATTCGGGATGCGCTTCACTCGGTTGATCGTCACCGCGCATGACGACTACTGGCTGGACGCGGCCGTTCGCGAGTTTACGGGCTACAGTGCTTCGGTGATCGCCTGTGACGCCGAAACGGGAGTCGAACGGATGCTCAACACCAGCGAAACTCCCGATGGCCGCGTGGGCGCGGCTCTGCTGATTTTCGGATTTTCCAACGATGCGCTCGCCACCGCCACGTCAGGTCGAACCGGCCAATGCCTTATGACCTGCCCCACGACGTCGGTCTTCAACGGGCTGGAGGATCCCGTGGATTGGATTCCATTGGGAAAACACATCCGCTTTTTTGGCGATGGATATCAAAAGAGCAAAAAGGTGGGAGACCAGCGCTATTGGAGAATCCCGGTCATGGATGGCGAGTTCTTGGTCGAAGAGAAACTGGGCGTGGGTAAGGGAGTCGCGGGTGGAAATATTATCTTGCAGGCCGAAACGTCCGAGGCCGCGTTGGCCGCGGCCCGCCGTTCTTCCGAAGCAGTCGCTCAAGTGCCCAATGTGATTACTCCTTTTCCTGGCGGCGTTGCCCGTAGCGGCAGCAAAGTTGGTTCGCGATACAAGGCGCTCAAAGCCTCCACAGCGGACGCCTATTGCCCCACGTTACGCGGGCGAGTCGACTCGCAACTGCACGACGATGCGAATTGCGCCTACGAAATCGTCATCGATGGGGTCAGCGAAGCGGCCGTAGCCGAGGCCATGACGGTGGCCATTTCCGCGGCGGCAGGCGACCAAGTTGTCGCGATTGGCGCTGGAAATTACGGGGGCCAACTCGGCAAGTTTCACTTCCATTTGCACCGGCTTGCTCAGGCCTAGCGCAGCGTTCAGTCTCTAGCCGCCTAAAGACTGCACACCAACCCTAGCCCGCCAGTTTGGCGATCCGATTGACCGGCATGCCCGCTTCCGACTCAACCGGTTGATAGCGGTATTGCATCAGGTAAGCGTCTTCGGTCGTGTCGTCGTAGTAGTCGCGCAATACCGTGACGGCGCGAAAACCCATCGCTCGGAAAAAGAGCTGCGCGGAGAGGTTCGTTTCGCGGACTTCGAGCAGAACTCGATTGCGCCGTTGATGCGACAGCTTGCTAATCAGCTTGCCTACCATCTGTTGGCCGATGCCCCGGCGGCCAAAGTCTGGATGCACGGCGAAGTTCAGTATGTGCAACTGGTCTTTGTGCAATTCATAGACCATGAAGCCGACGACCCGTTCGTCGAATTCGGCAACCATGCCGATACAATTGCGTTGGCGGAGACAGCGAATGAAATCTTGCTCCGACCACGGAAACTCGAAGTTGGTGTTCTCAATCTCCAGAACTTCCGCCATATCCCGACGGATCATCCAGCGGATGTGAACACAAACCTCCTGCTTCCTGCCGGTACTCATCACGGACTCCTTTCCATGTTTCTTCGGCGACGATCCTGATCGGTTGATAGTCATCCCATGACCTATCCAACTGCGACGCGTGCGACCAAGTCGCGAAGTAGGTGCGTAAAAGTATCACAATTCTACCAACGTGCCAACATCGAAGTCGAAGGGCAAAACGTCCCATATTCCCGCAAAATATCGCGTCATTCCGCAGTGGTCGAGCCAGATCTTGACAAAAAACGTCGCCACGGCCGTTCGCGGAAGCCGCGGCGGGTCGGCCGGTCTGTTATTGCGCCGACTTGGCTTTCCTTGGACCAGCCCCTTGCTTCCAAAGTTGCGCCTTGTTGCTCCACGGGATATGTCGGTCTAGCAACACTTTGTACGGCTGGTAGCCGTGAGAATTAACCCCTTCGTCTTTGAGATGTTTAAAATGCTTGTCGTAAAGATGCCGCATGGTGTCGAGTTGTTTGGCAAATGCGACGTCGCCAGCCAGATTTTTCATTTCCCATCGATCCTCCGCCAGATGAAACAGTTCCTCGGTCGGAGCGGCTTCCGCGCCGATGAACCAAAAAATGTACTTCCAATCCTGGGTGACCACCGACAAGGCTTGGTTTCCGCCATCCCAAATATTCATCAGCGCGACGGAGGGCCGCGAAACGCTCTTAGGATTGGCTTCGGTAAGCAACGGCACGAGGCTGATCCCGTCGACATTTTTCGGAACCGGGACTCCCGCCAGATCGAGGATCGTAGGGGCCATGTCGATATTGCCGGTAACCGTTTCACGGCGCGCACCGTGAGCTTTCGAGGAAAGCCGCGGATCAAAAATGATCAGCGGCGACCTGGAACCTTCTTCATACGGCAGCACTTTCCCGCCGAAACCATGCGCGCCGCAGTTATATCCGTTGTCCGAAGTGAAAATGATGACGGTGTTGTCCGCCACGCCCTGTTCCTTCAGCGACTTGCGAATCATTCCCAGCGCCGCGTCCACGCCATGGATGAGCTGATTGTATAGACGCATCGTTTTCTGATAGGACTCTTCCGAATCAACCCAAAATCGGTAACTGGTGAACTGCCGGCCCATCTTGCTTTGCGGGGCCAGGTGAGCCGCATGCTTCGCGCCATAATTCGCCGGCTTGCGAAAAGTTGTTTTAGCGTAGACATCGTCAAAGGCCGGGTCGGGAGTGAACGGCAGATGCGGCGCTTTGAAACTGATCGACAAGCAGAATGGCTTGCCGCTTTCCTTCGCCGTCGCGATGAAATCGTGGGCCCAGGCCCCGTAGGCCCGCGACACGTGCGGGTAATTCGAGGCATACTTCGCCAAGCTGGGATGGTTGTTCCTGCCTCGAGTGTTGTAAGTCGTTTGGCCTTGCCCACCACACCAGACGTCGAACAACTCGGCCCCTCGCTCGTGTTTCAATGTGCCGCCGCCCGTGCGGCCCGACTCCTGGTCGGTAATGTTAAAGCCGAACTTTCCGGCGAATCCCGTGAAGTAACCAGCCTCCCGCAACAGCATGGGATACGACTTGGCCCAGGCTCCTTCACGCAGCGGACCGTGTTTGAAGTTGCAGCCCGTTTTGTATTCATACATTCCGGTCATGCAAATTGCCCGGCTGGCCATGCAGATTGAAGTTGTATTGTAGTGGTTGCGAAACAACACGCCGTCGGCCGCCAGTTGATCCATGTTCGGCGTCTTGACTTGATCGTTGCCATAGGCACCAACGGAAACATCGACTTGGTCGTCCGTCAGCAAGAAAACAATGTTGGGCCTTTCGTCAGCGCCCGCCGTTTGCCAAGACAGCATCAAGAGCAAGACGAGTAATTTCAATGTGCGGATCATGTTCGTTTTCGCCAGTGGTGACTTTGTTGATTGTTACTAGGGCTCGCTCCATCCTAGAATCAAAAGCTGACGAAGCCTAGCTTTGCCAATACATTGTTGCTTAGTCCGCCGGATCCGTGGCATGTTGGTCCTCATCGGCCGGTTCCTCATCGGCCTGTTCGTTATCCGCGGTTGCCGGGAGCCCCTCGTCCAGCCGCAGGAGCTTCTCGCGGATCACTTCTTTCTCTTCTGTCCAAGTGTCGAATCCAGAGACAACGAAGAGTGGTACCCCTCGTTTTTGAGGCCCACTTCCTCCACGTCCGGGTTGAAAGTACGGGAATTCGCGGTAGACGTACTCTTTGAACAATTCCCAGTCCTTGTCGCTGGTGAACACCCCCGTTTTGGCGCTGAGCGCCACGGAATGACGCTCGCCGCGAAAGTCCTGATCTTCCACCGTAAACAAGCACTTGCTCTTGGGATGAAACATGTGAATGCCAATCGGACGCCGCGAACCGCGTTTGACGTGTCGAAAATAGATACCGTCGGCAATTTCCTCGCCCAGCAAATGTTCGTTGCGTTGTATGAACGTGGCAATTTCCGCTTCGACAAATTCCAGAGTCGTAACGTCTTCGCCTTTGCCTTCGCATTCCTTCAGCCATTTTCCCAGTTCGACGCCGACGCGAAAAATAAGTTGCCCCGGCTGATCGCCGGTGCGCGACAGGGAGTCAAGAGCATCGACCGCCTTGGCTTGGCTGATCGGCACGTCGTACTCGTCCTCGAACCAGCGCATGACAGGCCGACCCACGTTGTCAGAGAAGATCGTGGTCAGAGCCTCGGGGTTTGTTTTGGCCAAATGCTCGAATCGTCCCCGAAACAGTCGGCGATACCGCGCGTCGTCCGTTTCGTTCAGCCGGCCGCGCAACAGCAGATAGCCAATGAGCAGCGAAGAAAACATCACCCAAATAGCTTGCAGCACTGTTTCGAAGGGCAAAAAGCTGAGGCCGACCGTGACGGCCGCCGAGCCGGCCGCCAGCAGCACGCGATAGGAATATTGGCCGTAAGGATTCTTGCGAAACCATTTTCGAATTTGCATGGCGAGTCACCGCGTTGCGAAACAGAGAGTTTCGGTGGATTGAGTTTCGGAGATGGAAAGACGGAAAAACCCTCAGCTCAGACACATTTCAAGCATTCAGGTTCAGGTCGAGTCGAATCTTGCAAGCATTCTGAAGGTTGGTGTGTGCGGGTCCAGTTCGCGTAAACCTTGCTCAGGCAAAGCTCACTCGCGTTGGCGAAGTTCGATCCGCCGAATCTTGCCGCTCACCGTCTTGGGCAGATCCGCGACGAACTCGATTTCGCGTGGATATTTATAGGGGGCCGTCACTTCCTTGACGTGTTGCTGAAGTTCGACTTTCAATTCCGCGCTTCCGTTCCAGCCCTTCGCGAGAACGACGAACGCCTTGACGATTTCACCGCGAACCTCATCCGGCTTGCCAACCACGGCAGCTTCGGCAACTGCCTCGTGTTCGATTAGAGCGCTTTCAACTTCGAATGGGCCGATGCGATAGGCTGAACTTGTGATCACGTCGTCCGCACGGCCCACAAACCAAAAGTAACCGTCCTCGTCCGTCACCGCGCGGTCTCCGGTGACGTACCAATCACCGCGGAACGCGTCAGCGGTTGCCTGGGGATTTCGGTAATATTCCTTGAACATGCCGACGGGGCGCTCGGGAGCGACGCGAACCGCGATATCACCCTCCTCGCCCGGTG
>JAJDEH010000239.1 GCA_029259935.1 Planctomycetota bacterium | reverse complement strand
TGCATTTGGTGGCCCACAGCATGGGCAATCGAGCGCTGACCAGCGCTCTGCGGGAATTGACCTACGAACTGCAAGACGACGCGCGGCGATTCAATCAGGTGATTCTGGCCGCTCCCGATGTCGACGCCGACGTGTTCAAGCGAGACATCGCGCCCGCGATCACCAGGACGGCCAACCGGGTGACTTTGTATGCCTCGTCCAACGACCATGCTTTGATCGCCTCGAAGAAGGTTCACGGCTATCCTCGCGCGGGTGATTCAGGCGACGGGCTGGTCATCATCCCCGGCATCGAGACCATTGACGTTTCGTCGATCGACACCAGCCTGCTGGGACATTCCTACTACGGCGACAACGATTCGATCATTGCCGATCTGCATCATCTGCTGAAGGACCAGGTTTCTGCCCAAAGCCGCCGTTGGCTTCGGCCTGTCGTCGCCGACGGGCTTACCTACTGGGTCTTTCACGCGCTCGATGTAGAAGTCGCCACGCCCGCCACCGGTCCGCAAATTCGATAAACGGAACAAAAAGCATGCGATCTAGCCACGGTCTTGGAACACTCGTCGCAACGTTGGTGACGTTAGTCCCTTGTGGTTTGCTTGCGATTGGGCCTGGGTATCTTCCAGCAAGTCGATCTGTCACCTATTCCAACAACAAGAGATTCTGCGCCGAGGTGATTCCGGCTGAAAGATCGAAGGACGGGCCGTCAGTTCCTGCAAGATTACGGGTATTTGAGGGCAAGCCCGAGGATGGTTCCTTGGTTTGGAAAGTCGATATCACAAACCGAACTGCCCCCGACGACGTTTTCATTTCAAACGATGGCGAGTACGTCGTCACCTTTGGAAACTGGACGGACCCATTTGCTCAATTATTTGGTATAGCGTGCGAAGATCACTTGGCATTCTATGATCGTGGCGGGCGTTCGAAGGCGTACTCCAACGTGGTATTTGACCTCTTGCCTACGGGCGCCGCGCCCCCATCTCTACCCAGTTTGGGCTTCCTCATCGAGGGGAAAGGTCAACCGTTTTTCTGTCAGTGGCTAGGAAGGGAATGCTATCTTGCATGGTCGGTAATGTCGGGAGAGCAGGTGAGCGTGTCGGATGCAATGTTGGCGCAATGCAATCAGCGAGCGCGAAATCGGGCATTGGGATGGATCGAGGACGGGGGCGGCATGTGGCTCATCTCAAGTGGCGGCGATCAGACCTTACTATACATAGGGGCAAAGATTGATACAGCATTAAACTACTTGGCGACAACCAAGCATCCCGAGAATCGAAAGGTGGTAGAGAAGTTGCTAACGGACGATGGATTCTTCACTTCCAAGGAATTCAGTGCGGAGAGACCTTACTTCATGGCTTCGTCACCCATGCGTATTTTGGCCGACGTTCACTTGGCTCACTGGGGTGCTGCTGCCCCATTGGGTTCCGTTGACACGAACAGTGAGGCGGCGCGCGAATACCAGCACTTGGGAAAGATTCACGGCACGGTCCGGCTTCCTCTTCAACCGAAAGAATGGGATGGGCAGGTTTGGATCTATCTGGTCCCCGAGAATGTGAAGCCGAATGATTGGATCGCTTCCGAGCCCGTTCAGCGTGTGCGGATCAATCTCGATCCAGAGCATGGCGAAGTCGGCAAGGCAATCGACTTTCGATTGTATGGCGTCACGCCGGGTAGGTATTGGGTCAAAGCGGTTTGGGACCGCAAGTTCCCCTTCGTTGGTTTGAGTGAAATGTACACCCTATGCCCGGGCGACTACGAGAGTACGGAAATGGTCGACATCACCGTGATGGCGAAGGAAACGGTCGAAGGCGTTACGATCGACTGCCTGAAGCCAACTCGATAACCGTAGCCTTGGTTTCGCGTCTCGGCGGGGTCTTTCCGCCGCCGTGGCATCCCTAGCGGGTCGCCTAAGAATTGGTCTGATCGCGAACCAATTCGCCGAACAATTCGGGACGGCGCGTTTTCAATGTGTAGTTAGCTAGACTGCGTTCGTGAGCGAGACGATCCGCGGCTAGATCGCAGACAATCATTTCATCGCGAATCTCGTCGCGCTGCGTACTGGCCAGCAGTTCGCCGTCCGGCGCAATCACCAGCGCGCCACCGCAGTGATGAGGCTGATTGGGCGAATCAGACGGGTAGATGTCGACGTAGCCCGCTCGGCCTGCTTGATTCGTCAGCACCACATAGCACGCGTTCTCACGCGCCCGCATGGTGTAGCAAGTCGTGAAGTAATCGTGGGTATGCTGCCGCGCCGCAGCCATCGATTCGGTCGTATCTTGCCACATTTTGACGCGTGCGGCGTGAGGCATGAGGATTAGCTCCGCGCCGCGCAGCGCCAGCACGCGGGCAACTTCCGGTAGTTGATTGTCGTAACAAATGACCGTCCCCACCTTGCACTTGCCGATATCATGCACCGGCAGTTCACGGCCCCCTTTGTAGTACAGCACTTCGTCGCGCGACATATGAATCTTGCGCTGCTTGCCGATGTAGCCCCCCGGCCCAGCGAGTACTTGCGTATTGTAGACGAGGTCGTTTTCCTTCTCGCTGAGGCCAACCGAAACGACAAACTGGTACTTCTTGGCCATCTGGACGACGCGCGCAACACTGGGTCCGTCGGGAACCGTTTCGGCCAGATCCCAAGTGTTAGGCGTACAATGACCATGGATCAAAAGCTCGGGAAACAAGACCAAGTCGGCCCCCGCGTCGGCGGACCTCTGGCACCAACCATCCATTTCTTCCAGAACCTGTTCCACCTTGCCTAGTGGGCTGTTCATGCTGACACAGGCGACTCGCAAATCTTGCATGGCTTGACTCTTCGATCAGAGGAGTATTTGTGACGCGGCATCGTTTTCGTTGATCCGCATCTTCAGCCAATGTCGCGCCGGAATCAACCGGAGTAACTGTGTTTCCGGCAGCTTGAGTACCTAGCGCATGGGAGCAGTTTTTGGGGCGGCGAATCGGTGACGCAGACGAAGCGTCTTGGCCGCTGGAGCGTACCAACCGACGGGGTGTTTCTGATACGACGGCTCGTGAAGATAAAGTTTTGCCGTTACCTGGTCGCTGCCGTCGGTGAATGTCAACAAGCGACTCATCGGATGCGAACCCGCATGATGGCGAGTTAGCGCGGCGACCTGTAGGAAATGCGTGCCCCAGCGCGTTTCCGTAATCGTTTTGTCGCCGTGATTGTCGTCCGGCCCTTTGACGTGAGTGTGACCGGCGACCCACAGATCGATCGCACCATGTCCGTGGTCCTGGTGGAATTGGGCCAAGAAATCCTCGAACACGTGTGCGTCCTTGGTGAAGCGAAAATTTTCCGGGTCGTCGTTCTCAATGATGTAATACAAATACGACGAACCGTCGGCGCCACCCGTTTTGCCGTGATAGCGGGGTGTTCCTTCGCCACGTCCAGACGCGACCGTCGTGTCGCGCAGCGCATGATGGTGCATCGTAACAATCAGCTTGTCTTGATTGTCGAGTACCTGTTGCTTCCACCAGTTGAAGGTATCGCGCGTGACCGCGCCCGGAGGATAGCCGCCGCGACGGCGATCCTTGCTGTGGCCGCGACCGACCGGAATTGGCGCGTCGTTTCGATCGGCGAGCATCAGAAATAAGATGTTCCCTGCCAGAAATCGATAACGCTCCCAGGTGCCGTTAACGGGAAATGGCCGCTGTAGCGGATCGACGCCAGAAAACTCCGTGTACTCACCCAGCGGATCGCCCCACTTTCTAAACCAGCTCCCCGCGCCATGATCGTAATAGGGTGCGTCGTGATTTCCCGGCACATTGTAGACCTGTTCGCGACGATGCTTGGTCATCGCGCGATACTGTCGAATCAACTCGCGGCCATCTTTGTCGCCGGGCGGCGTTTGATGAGCCGACAAGTCGCCCGCGTCGATCATGATATCCCAATCAAAGGCGGGCGCGTTCTGTTCGAGTCCTTCCGATTGCCGAATCACCTCGGCCAGACTCTCGCGCCCATTACGAATGTCGGCCGGAACATGCGAACAACTGGTCGCCCAAACAGCGAACTGTCGCGGTGTTTCGGCGTTCGCAAAGGTGACCGCAACAAGCACCGTCGCGGATGCCCAATAAACTCTCTTCAAAGTTCGATCCTCCAGGAGCGTCGCCATTTGTCGGCCACGGCCGTCGAGCCGTGACGCGTTTCACGATGCGGAATGCGGCGTACTTCGCAATATTACTGTGCTGTTGCACACGAAAACAACCACGTGGATGACCATATCGTCCCATCGTAATAGTTTGACCGTTATCCAAACTCTGCCGAGGCTCTCGCAAACCCATCCAGGAAAGAGTGACACCAGACGAATCAGTGGGTATCACATTGCTAGTGGGAACAGAATACGCCACTGAGCGCGGTTCGGTTCCGCGTTAATAACGATGCTGCGGGTCGTTGGCCTGGGCGCGAGTTGACGGAGAGTCCCTCGAACTGGCCGTGATCGGCACCAGCAAGATCTTGCAATTAAATGTCCTACGTGTTTTAATGTCAGACATTAATCTTTGCAGGCCGAAAGTCACGGCTCCCGCCTTCTTCACGAAAGACGAATCGTGTCGCACCCAAACAAATTGCTCAATCTTGTCTTATGCCTAACGATGGCGCTGGCCGCGTTGTGCGCTTCCAGAGAACTTTTGGCGGAGGAGCCGATTGCCGAAATCGCCGTCATCTCGAATCCCTACATGACGACGCTGCCTCCCGAGCAAATCAAGGACGGCACCACAGAGCATGGAGAAGACAGTCGCTTTAGTCAACGAGATCCAACCCGACGCATTGGTCGTTCTCGGATCGCTCACTTGGTCTGGATCGGAAGAGGACTTCAAAGCCTGCGCGGCCTATCTCGATCAAATCAAGGTTCCCAAGTTCCTTGTGCACGGCCATCGCGACCGGTTAAGTGGATCGGTCGACAATTACTTGCGAGTCTTTGGCAAGTACGATGCCACCAACACGGTTCAGTCCGTCAACGATGTCGCACTCGCCTTTGCCAGCGATTTGGATCGCGACCCCGATCTTGCCACCACGCGTCTTGAGGAGCAACTGGCGGCGAACGAGCGGTCGCGGGCCGTGTTGTTGTTCAGTGCCAAAGACCGTTCCGTTCCCCGTTCGAAGTTAACCGCGGCTCACGAGCGATTCTGGAAGGTGGTCGAGCAGCGCCGAGTCGCGGTTCGCTTCGATCCGACTCGATATGGCCATCAGACCGGCTATGTGAACACGCTGCCCGTTTGGACCGTTGCGTCCACGGGGTGGTCTGGACGCGCGCCAATAACGCTCGTTCGCGTCTTCGAAGACCGGCTTGAATTGGCGCAGGTTGCCGCGGCCGGTCAGCCGGTGTTCTCGTTGACAATTCCCAATCCGGTCACGAAACCGCGCATGCCATTGGTCGACGACGATCCGTTCGGCTGCCCGTCCTACAGCCAAGATCTCAAACTCAAGCCGGATTTTACCTTTGCCCTCGTCTCCGACCCCCAGTTCGACCGCGAAACCAATCGCGACCACTTGATCAAGAAAGCCGAAGCCTGCATCACGGATCTGAACCGATTGAATCCGGCCATGGTCTTCATCGCCGGTGATCTGGTCAACAACAACTTGCCGGAAGAATGGGAGATCTTCAATCGGATATTTGCGAAGTTGAAGCCGCCGCGTCACGTCGTGCCCGGTAATCACGATGTCTTGTTCAACTACAACTTCATTGAGGAATCGTACTCGTCGGCTCCTAAAAAGAAGCCACAGTACGCGGCCATCGTCAAGAAAGCGTTGGCCGCTGCCAAGAAAGAAGGGTTTACCGGACCGGCGGCGCTATACCAGAAATACACCGGCAGCAAGCCGCGGCAGTTGATTGAATACCAGGACTGCGCATTCATTACGGTTCCATTTCTGACCATGCGCGCCGATTCCGAACAAATTGATTTCTTACGTGAACAACTCGCACATTCCAGTAGTAAGAAACATGTGTTCGTGGTTGCCCACTATCCGTCGCTTTCGGCCTTCGGCAACAACGTCCAGCCACAACTGGGCGGTACGGAAGTGCTTTCACTGTTGCATGAGCACCGCGTCACCGGTTACTTGTTCGGCCATCGGCATCGCAACGGCTTCCGCATGCACGAACGTACGGCTCACGTATTGTCCGACAACATGGGCACGATCCATCTGCTGCATGTATTCCCCGATCGGCTCGTCGTTGGCCGCAAACAGGTCGGAATGCCGCTGTACGAGAAACTGGTCATTCCATCGCCTAGAAACTGAACTGAATGGGTCTGTAGCCCGGGGCTACTTCTTGAATTCGATCAGAACTTCCTTGAACGTACTCGGGCCGACGTTGCGCACGCTGTGAGTCGCGGGTACTCCTGCATGGCCTGGAAGATTCGAAACGACCTGATCCCCTTGCAGACGAAAACTAACGGCTTCACCAGCTTGGCGTTCCACGCCGTACAGCAACTCGTCGTCGGGACCATAAACCTCCAGGCTTGATCCCGCTAAAACGTGGACGACAAAGTCCAACTCGTGGGTATGCCGTTCGCCTTGCTCACCGGGCTCAAGGTCAAGATGCCAAACAACCACGCGGTCGTTTTCGAAGACCTTTTGTGTTCCAACTCCAGCCATGGATACCCCCTCACTTGTTGAAATCTATTTTCTAGGGCTTTGGGCTAGCTAGATCCGCGCGCGTCCAGTGGGGATCAAATCCCGCAGGCACGTGCGTCAAATCAAAAACCGGTCCCGCCGTCAAGGTTGGGAAGAAGTCGGCCAGTACTTCATGAAATAGCTTTGAACTTCCTCGTGCGATAGGAGCATCGGCCAAGCGAATAATGGCCATCTTTCCTTGCAGCGCCCATGCGTCACCGCCAATCACAAAAATCGCATACTTGTCGTCTGGCGACGTGCATCCGCCCCAAATGTGTTTCTTGTCTTCGGCGAAGACCAATTGGGACGGCTCGTGCCGCGAGCCGGAACGCCATAGCATCGCGTAGTAGGCGGGACAGATTCCGTAGTTATTGGCGGAATGGAGTATTCGTGGCGATCCGCCCTGAAACCAGTCGCCGTCCGAATCGGTGGCCCACACGGGACTCCAATCAGGGAATCGCGCCATTGGAATCCGCTTACCCGATTCAATGTCCAGGCTGACCATCTTCCCCATCCCAAGCGGGTATTCGATTCCCTTGGCCAACCGAATCTCTCCTGGAGGAATGTCGGCAGGGCCGCAGATCCGTTTACCATCGGGCGACCAGATCGCCTGACGTTGAATTCCTCCGGACGGCAAGGATCGGAGTACCTTTAACGTCTCCGCGTCACGAATCACGATGTTTCGTGAAGGCTTTCGGTTGTGGGAAGCACTTCGCGGTGTGGCCGGCGCGGGTTCTTTGGCTTCGACGGCTTCCAGGCAGGCGATTCGCTGCCCCTTCGGGCCCCACGTGGCCCATGCATGGGATCCGTCACTGCCTAGCGGTTGGGGACTGCCGCCATCGGCGTTGGCAATGACTAGCGTTCCCTTCGGCGGCCAACTGCTGACGGCCACTTCACCGACCGAGAGTACATGGCCAGTCGTTGGCAATTTCGCGCCCTTCGTTACTCGGCGGTACAGCATCCTCTTGCCATCGGGAGAAACGCGCGCTGAGTATTCATCAAATCGTGGTGTGTTGGTGATGTTGCGCAATTGTGTGCCGTCGGGCCGCATGACGAATAGATCGAAATCGCTGCCGGAGCCGTTGGAACGCGCCGTAAAGACGATCCAGCCTAGTTCGGACACCTCGCCGCGCAATTTTTCTACAGCCGGTTCCGCGGGGGATTCCTCACGTTGTTTCGGAGCCGGCGGGCTGGAATCGGAAGATGCGATCCGTAAACTTGCCACGCGAGGACGTCCATGATTTAGGTAGCGATAGAAATCGAAGAACGTGAATTGTTGATAGGGAAGCGTTAACACCACCGTTTTTTTATCTCCAGTCGTCGCTTGTCGGTACGATTGGATGGAAATCGTGGCGGTTGTCTCGCCGGCAGGGATGGTCACCGTTCCGGGAAGAGCTTCGTAGTCAACCCCGGCGATGGCGGTGCCGCCGACGGAGTAAGCAATTTCCATATCGCGCCGCGGCGCGGGTTGAGCGGTGATGCTGAAGGTTTGCGGCGCGTCCTTTGCCACGCTGATGCCGACTTGCGGGCAATCGTCGTCAAGGAATCTCATGCTTGCCGAGCCCTGTTTAGACGCGACCCTATACGCCGGATTCGGCGCGATTTGAAACGTCAATGTTTGTGTGCCGTTGACTAACGTATCGTTGATCGGCTTAATGTGGACTTCGGCGTTCGTTTGGCCGGCTTTCAGCGTTATCGAAGATGGGGTGGGGACAAAATGAATGTCGGCGATGACCGGATTGTGGCCTCGGCGGGAGGTAAGATTCACGGTCACCGGCCGTGCGGTGTTCCCGGTGCGAGTGATGGTCAGCACTCCGGCCGTCGACGGTTCAATCACGGGAGATTTGTACTTGATGGCGATTACGGGCACGTCGTCGGCTTCCGTCGGCAGCGATTTCACTCGCAACGCGACCGGTTGGCTCGACACGGACCCAGCCACGTTCGTTACTGTCACCGAATACGAACCGTCTTCTTGGGCCTCACGGATGGAATAGACTTGGCCCGTGGCCCGAGGAATCACGTTCCCGTTCTTTTTCCACTCATAAGAAAACGGTGGTGTCCCAGATGCGACGACGCGGAAACTGGCCGGTTGCCCCACGCCGACAATCGCATCGATCGGTTGCGTCATGATCGTCGGTGGCTTGTCCGCTGGTTGAACCTCAATCACCACCGTGGCAGGCGCAGACTCCCTCTGCCCTGTTGCCACACTAAAGGTGAATTGATCCCGCCCCTGGTGATCTTTTTTTGGTGTGTAGGTCAGGTTGGGTGCGGTTCCCGACAGCGTGCCGTTTTCTGGTTGCGTGAGCACGTTGTACGTCAATGTTCGTCCGCCATCGTAGGTTCCCACCAGTTCAATGGCCGCCGGCGTGCCGCGTTGGATTCGCGTCATTTGGCCGCGAGCGACAGGATGCGGCTGACGTGCCTGGAAAAACCAAACGGCACCCCTGTCCCCGCCGACTAGCAAATCCATTCGCCTGTCGCCGTCCAAATCGGCCACGGCAATTCGCGCTTCGGCACCCACTTGGATGTCTTTGCCACCTGCCCGAACAGGCGTGTAACCATCAAATCGGGGTTGAGACTTTGAACCCACATTCCGAGCGAACCAAACCTCACCCCGTTGGCTTCCCACGAGCAGGTCCTGCAAGTCATCGCCGTCCCAATCCACCAACACAGGACAAAGACGCTCGGGCGGAAATAGGTTGCGAATCTTCGTTCCCAAACGCGACTTGTCGAAGTCGAAGTGGGGCGAACGGCGGGTGCCTTCATTGAGATAGACGTAGACGCCCCGGTTCCGTCCCATGATCAGGTCCACCTTGCCATCGCTGTTCCAGTCGGCGAGACACGGCTGAACCGTTTCGTGATAGGGTCGAATGCCGGCGTCCGGAGGCAGATACTGTAGGTGGTGGGTTGAAAATCTTGCGGTGTCGCCGGTTCCAATGTTTCGCCAGATGCGAGTCTGCGCGCCAAGTCCGTCGCCGATCACCAGGTCCATTTTTCCATCTTGGTCCCAGTCGACGACGCGCGGGCTGATCCTGCCCGGGCCTGGGCAAACGCAAGTGGCCTTGTTAAACCGCCAAGCCCAAATCGGCGTATCGCCCCTTTTGAAACCGTCTTCGCGAAGTATATCAATCCTCTCGAATTCAAAGCCGGTTCTTCCCAAGCCACGGTTCAGATGAACGAACAACGCACCTGAATAATGGCCCACTACGACGTCATTCATTCCGTCGCCATTCCAGTCAACGACCTCGGGAGACGCCCACTTCTGCAGCCGATATCCGTCCAGTGGCAGCTTTACACCCTTCTTCAATTCCGGTTCCGCGCCCCGGGCGGCCGAGGAAAGGGACAGGATCACGAGCCATAAAGTTAGGCAGTTCAAACGCGGATGCATAAAGCGTCCCCACGAAAACAGGTTGTTCAAGCCGATTCACATCTTAAACGCCGGATGCCGATTCGTCGAATCACCTCGACTCCGCGAGTCATGCTACGAAGTGAGGGAGGGTGGCGGCGGAACGCTCCTCATCAGCCGAGGCCGGATTACTGAAGTAATCGGTGGATCGGCAATGGCAACCGTCGAGTCCGCGTTGCGGAGTGGCAATCCGGCTCGACGTGGAGATCAGATCCCCGACCGCTCATCGCATGAGTACACGTGGATGGAAGTCTTAAGTCACTGCGGCTGGCCGAATATTTCACTTGGGACGGGCCGCTTTTTCGGCTTCTCGAATCAGCTTCTCCAGCGATGTGTCGACGGACTTTTCGCCGGGCTTGCCGACCCATTTGCGGCGGATCGTGCCCTTGTGATCGATAATATAGAACGTCGGCGTGGCGGGCTGGTTCCATTGACGATTGATTGAACCGTCGTCGTCAAATGACCTCCAGTTGATGTTATGTTTCGTCATCTCTTCCTTGAGTTTCCCCGGGTCATGGACCCAGGAATTGACGCCGATCAGGGCGAATGGCTTTGCTTTCAGTTTCGTTACGAGCGACCGCTCGTGAGGCCATGTGGTCCGTCACGTCAGTCAGAACTCACTCCAAAAGTACAACAGCACGGTCTTGCCGCGATAGTCGCTCAGCTTGAACATCGTGCCGTCCTGGTCCCTGCCTTCCATCTCTGGGGCAACCTTGCCAATGGCCAAGTTGCGGAGGGCGTACAACTCGGACTTGGCCGTTTCACCGACGGTACCCGAGCGAAACTTGACCGTGGCGTATTCACCGGCCGCTCGCTCAAACAGAGTTTCGATTCGCGCGGCGAGTTTGGCTTGACCCAGTCGTTGCAACTCGGGGAGGTAGTCCTTGCCAAACACAATGCTGTAACACTCCGCCAGTTCCGGCCGGTCGTCCACAAGTCGAAGCATTCGCAAGCGGTCGTTCAAAAACTGGGCCAAGGCTAGGCAGGCCAGCGCCTGGACATCCCGGTGTGGATTCTTTTCCAGTACGGCACTCAAGCACGTTTCATATTCCATTCGGTATCCATACCGCATGCGGTCGATAACCGGGCCCAGTTTTTCGCTGAGGAGATGGTCGCGGAGTACCAGTTCGACCGTCCTGCTGGCCGAACCGTCCATGCTTCCGGCCGGAAAGTCCGAACGGTTGATCTCCCAGGCATTCTGTGCCCCTGAATCCGTGCTGACAACGATCTGCACCGCCTGCCTCAAAGCCTTCAAAGCGATGGGATCCTGGGGATGCTTCGCCGCCAGCTCCACGAACTTCGACGAGAAAGAGCCGAGACGTTCCACGGCCGCCTTGCGTTCCAGATCGGTCGTCGCATCTCGCATTCCGCCGCTGACGGGACTGTATTCTTTGAAAATCGCCGAGTACTGTTGTTTCGGCGTTCCCGGATCGGCCCGGACCGCACGCAATGTGGCCGCCGGGCACTGCGCGATTGTCGAGATCACGACAACAATGATCACGGCAACAGGGTGTTTCATGGGAGTTGCTTTCGTTTTAGGTCGTTATTCAACCACTTTCGGGCCGCTCGCCGCCGGCAGTGGTAGTCCCAGAGGGCCCGCAGTCCATCATTACTAATAACGTAGCAGCGTTACAAAAAAAACCTGGGCGGTCTTGTCGGAAATGCACCGTGAAGCTCCCGGCGGACTCGAAATAGGCGGCGCGGCGATCGTCGGACTACTTTGCCAATCGATCGAGACTCACTCGGAGAAAATGAACGCCCTCTCGGTTCATGAACACGGTACCGACGTGCTGGGAATCGAGTTGGATGGTCCTCGCTGAATAGTACCGCGCCGCGATGTTCTTCTCAGGCAACAGCACCACCGTCCGTTCGGCATTCCAAGTGCGACCGTCGTTGAGCGACAGGTTATAACGCAAACCTTTGTTGTCGTTGCCGATGCCCCATGTCACCAGCACTCGGCCATCGGCCAGCGCCGTCAAGTAACGTCCTTCGGCGTTATCGCGTTTGTCGGGAACGGCCGGACACCCCTCGATCGAACTCCAACTGCCGCCTTCATCAACGGAATGCAACAGCACGGGCCCCATCGCCACCAAGGTTCCCTTCGCGGTCCGCAAGATTTGCTGAAACTCGTGCTGTTTGCCATCCGGTCCGACCAGCGAAAACACGGTCAATCGTCCATTGTTCGGATCGAATAATCGAGGTGGCCCCACGCGCAGCGGCAACAGCCAGCGACCGTCGCTCCACGGCAGCACATTGTGGCGAACCGCGCCCAGGTGCTTCCCGTCGACTGGACCGATAAGTTGCTGTTCACTCCACGTTTCCCCGTCGTCCGAACTGATGGTGTACAGTAGCGCCCGCTCGTAATAGCCGTCTCGGGCCTTTTCATCGGCGATGTAATTCCAAGTCACCAGAATGCGACCGTCAGGCAGCGTGTCGGCGGTGCCGGGATAGACCTCGAACTTCTTGACTTCGCGAATCACGTCGGGCCGCATGGCGGACGTGGCAATCGGCTCAGGCCGCGACCAACTTTCCCCGCCGTCCGTCGAGCGAGCGCACATCAGTACATTCGCTCCCTTGTAAACAACGACCAGTGTGCCGTCTTTCGTTTGACAAATGGAAGGATGGACATGTCCGCCGATACGAGCCGCGAGTATCGATACGGGCACGTCCGCCGCCCACAGGTGGGCGCTGATCAGCAGGCTCGCCAGTAAAGGCACAGCCGCGTGTGCCAAAGAGCGAACGGTTGTGCGTCGTTGAATCATTGGTCGTTCTTCCAGATGCCACTAATCTCTGCTGATGCAGAGTGAATTGAGGTTGGTGCAACAGGGCGACCGGGTCTCAATGCTGGTTGTCAATCGAGATCAATTTCAACATTCGTAGCGGACGCCACACATCAGATTACCAACCTCTCTTCCTCACTGAAACGGCTGAGCGAATTTTATTGCCCCCATGGATCGCCGAATTGCTTCCGCTCGCGTGATCTCGGACCAAATTAAGCCTGCGAACAGCGCATCCGCCGCAGACGCGGTACGGGCACACCTTCGTCTTTCATTCAACGGGCGCGCGCATAAAATGGAGTTAAATTGCTCGACGTTTTTCGCTTCATTGGGGCGCGCGTCGGCGATGCTAACTGTTAGCCGGCGCAGCGAATGATCAGGACACCGATGATCCGCCAAGTTTCGATCCCTGGCGCAATTCCACATTTAGCCGTACTCGCGATGTTTGTCTTTGCGGGCTGGTACATCTCGCGCGATTTCGGCGTTATCGGTGGGGCTGCGTTGTTTCTGGCGTTGCGCTTTCGGCTCCGCGCCATCCCACGCGATCACCGGGCAGGTATCGGATTGGTTCGGCAACAACAGTTTGTCGACGCGATTCCGTATTTCCTCCGCAGTTTCGAGTTCTTTGACGATCGGCGCTGGCTCGACGATTACCGCGCCATTTTCATGCTTTCACCCTCGTCCGCCAGTTACCGTGAAATGGCTCTTGCAAATGCGGGATTCTGCTATTCTCAAATCGGCGACGGAGTGAATGCACGCAAATATTACGAACGATGCCTCGAACTTTTCCCCGATAGCGGCATTGCATCAACTGCTCTAAAGATGCTGACTTCCGGTGGCAATAAATGCGACGCCCAACCTTAGCCAGGTTTCGCGAATCGCTGCCGAACGATCTTTTCGGTCTTTGTTCGGCACGACGACGGCGGCGAGTCATCGGAATCGTAAGAAATGCGGCCGCGAATTCCACGCGGCGGATTGGCTCGGGTGCTGATGTGAATCGTCGCCGCTAGCTGGTCTTTAGGGCGGAGAAGCGTTCTTCAGGCAACTGGATGGCGGTGATTCGCAATCCATATTTGTCGCCCACTTTGACTGCCTCGCCGGCGGCAATTCCGTGGTTCGCGACCTCAAGAGTCAGCATTTCATCGCATGGTTTGTCGAATTGCAGAATCGAACCGGGACGCAAATCAACAACTCGTTCGACCGGCTGTTTGGCCGTCGCCAGCGTGACCGTCACCTCTACGTTGATTTTCAACAGGCTTCGCGCGTAATGCGGCAGTTGATGAAGGCCGGCGTCGGGAGATTGATATTCCACGGAACGAGTACTCAAGAGTGGTCGACGGATTCCAAAAAACCGCCTTTTTGGGTGCGATCGGTTTGGACCTACGCCAGTTATCGGCCGAACGGCTGACAAACTTTGCCTGCAGAACAGGTTTCCAAGCTGAAGAGGCACTTTATTGGGCAAATCTCAGGTCGCACGATTCAATCGAGCAAACCCAGTGCGAGCCAGGTCTCGACACTTTGGACGGTGCCGCATGCAAGCAGTGACACACTGTTTTGCTATCGCCCGCACCGATATAATTGAGAAACGCCTTGAGAAACTTCGTTTTTCCTTTACGTTGAAGAAATAGCTTCGCATGAGTACCATGCTCCAGCAATCTGGCGCTTTCGACCTTGCTCCGTATCGGTCTCTTGACAACGCGGAACTCCAGCGACGGATCGCGGCCGTTCGCCAGCAGCTTGGTCCGCAACTGCTGATCCTTGGGCATCACTATCAGCAAGATGAAGTCATCACGAACAGTGACTTGCGGGGTGATAGCTATCAATTGAGCCAGATGGCCGCCAGCAGCAGCGATTGCCGCTGGATTGTCTTTTGCGGCGTTCATTTCATGGCGGAAACCGCCGATATGTTGGCCAACCGGCCGGAGAAGCTGAAAGAACGAAATGGCCGGCGGGTGCGAGTGATTCTACCTGACATGGCCGCGGGCTGCTCGATGGCGGATATGGCGGCAATCGATCAAGTCGAAGCGGCCTGGGCTGACCTTGGCGAAGTGGTCGATACCAGCGACATCACGCCCGTAACCTATATCAATTCTGCCGCCAGTCTCAAAGCCTTTTGCGGACGCCACGGCGGAATCGTATGCACCTCCAGCAACGCGTCGGCGGTGTTGAAGTGGGCGTTTGAACGGCGCGGCCGCGTGCTGTTTTTTCCCGATCAGCACCTCGGTCGCAACACGGCTTTGCGGATGGGGATCACCAACGAGCAAATGCCCGTTTGGGATCCGTACCATGCCGACTCGGGTGGAAACACCACGGAGACGTTGCGGCAGAGCAAAGTGATTCTGTGGAAGGGTCATTGCAGCGTTCATCAAATGTTTCGCGCCGAACATGTTGACCGTTTTCGCCAACGCATTCCCGACATTAAGATTCTGGTGCATCCCGAGTGCATGCAGGAAGTCAATGACTTGGCGGATGTTTCCGGTTCGACGGGCAAGATTATTAAGACCGTCGAAGCAGCGCCCGCCGGAACGCAATGGGCGATCGGCACCGAGCTGCATTTGGTCAATCGCTTGAAGGACGAACACCCCGAACAAGAGATTCATTTCTTGTCGCCCGTTGTCTGTATGTGCGCCACCATGTACCGAATCGACCTGGCCCATCTCTGCTGGACTCTGGAGAATCTCGCGGCCGACACGCCGGTCAATATCATTGAGGTGGACAACGAAACGGCGAAATGGTCGCTGGAAGCATTGGAACGGATGTTGGAAGTGAAGTAAACGTTGTCGAGCAAGGTAAAATCGCCCATGTCCAAATTCGCCGCCATCTTGCCTGCTGCCGGGAAAAGCACTCGCTTTCACGACAAGCATTATAGAAAGCCATTCGCCTTGCTGAGCGATCGTGCCGTCTGGATGCATGCGGCCGAAAAGTTTCTCAATCGCAACGACGTCAAGCAGGTGATCGTGGTTATTTCAGCGGATGACCGCGAGTATTTCAACATGAAGTTCGCGGCCAATGTCGCCGTTCTTGGCATCGAAGTCGTGGTAGGCGGCGACCAACGCGCCGATTCCGTCGCCAACGCGTTGGCGCGAGTCAAGCCGGACATTGACTTCGTCGCCGTGCACGATGCGGCTCGGCCCTGCATCGCCAACGAATGGATCGACAAGGTATTTGCCGCCGCCGAGAAATCGGATGCCGCGATTTTGGCCCTGCCCGTGACCGGTACGCTGAAACGGGTCGATGGCGGCACGATTGCGGAAACCGTTTCACGGGACAATCTTTGGGAAGCGCAAACTCCGCAAGTGTTCCGCCGGCAGTTATTGCTCGACGCCTACGCCAAACGAGGCGACTCCAATCCCACCGACGAAGCTCAAATGGTGGAGAACTTCGGCCACCCAGTGAGCGTCGTTCAGGGTTCGCCGATCAATCTAAAGATCACAACGAAGGAGGATCTGCGGCTGGCCGAGCATGGCCTCAAGGCCTTACCCAAACCAAAAATCTTCGGCGGCAGTCACCCCTTTGCTGACGACCAGTGGCGCTAGGTGAGCCTCCGTCGTGGTGTCTTCTCAGGCGCGGTCTAGCGGAAACGCGATGACCTCGGCAATGGAACGGGCACCGGTTTGCACCATCACCAGCCGATCGAATCCTAGCGCTACGCCGGCACAAGTCGGCAAGCCATGCTCCATCGCCTTGAACAGCCGGTTTTCGATTGGTAAGGGCGTCGCGCCGTCGTCGAACCGCTGTTGGTTGATTTGCTCGAAACGTTCACGCAACTCGGCGGGATCCACCAGTTCGTGATAGCCGTTGGCCAGTTCCATCCCATCTACATAAAGCTCGAATCGTTCCGCGACGGGCGGATCACCAGCGCGGATCACGGCAAGCGCTGCTTGGCTGGCCGGATAGTCGTGCAGGATCGTTGGCTGCTCACGGCCCAGATGTGGCTCAACACATTCAGCCAATAGCAAATTCAAGAGTCCATCGCGATCCAGCGACCCGAGCGAATCCATGCTGCCGCTCAGTTGCGCCATGGCGGCATGCCGCAACGATTGAAGATCCGCCGTGTGCGGATCGAGTTCGACGTGTCGCTGAAACGCGTCGCGAAAGCTGATCCGTTCAGCCGCGCCACGACCCAGCATGGCCTGAGCCAACTCATCCAGCAACTGCATTCCTACATCCAGCGTGTCACCCACTCGATACCATTCCAGCATGCTGAATTCGACGTTGTGATACGCGCCTTGCTCGCCTCGGCGAAAGGCTTTGGTGACTTGAAAAATGGCCTCCAGCCCGCTGGCCAACAGCCGCTTCATACAGAATTCGGGCGATGTTTGCAGCCACATTTGGCCTTCATCCGACCTCCGCTTGCTGCCTCCGCCCGCAGGCCCCAAAGAGACTCGAATTGGCTCCAAATATCGGTCGACCACGGTATCGGCGGACAGCAGCGGAGTTTCAACTTCGAGGAAATCTCGCGTCTTAAAAAAAGCACGGACACGGTCCAACAGATCCGCGCGCTGCCTTAGTCGCTCGTGCGACGCCGTGGGACGAAAGTCATCCACAACCACTTTTGATCCGTGCGTTTGGTCCGCGACCAAGCGAGCAGTCTTGCCGCCCTTTTCAGAACCACCGTCGGTAGCCTCCAGTTGAAACCAAAAACCGATTTCGGCGATTTGGATTTCGTCTCCGGCACGAAGCCGTTGGCAACCGCCAACGCGTTCGCCATTGACGTATGTCCCGTGGCGGCTCTGAAGATCTTCGATGAAGAAGTCGGTGCCCTTGAACGAAATCCGCGAATGACGGCGACTGATGCTGGTCGCGTTAAGAACGATCTCGCATTCCGGCAAACGACCGATTACACAATGGGGCGTACCAATCACATAAGGCTGACGCCGGTCATCGTCTTGTGGCACCAGAAATGGCATCTCGCCTTCTTCGGTGTTTGCCGCTTATCTCAAGCCCAGACAGAACGAATGGCACTCGAAAAGTGGGTGAAATCCTAGGTTTTCACACGTTCCACATAATCGCCGCTGCGTGTATCGACCTTGATCACATTGCCGATATTGATAAACGATGGACAGATAATTTCCGCTCCGGTCTCCACTTTCACCGGCTTGGTGACATTGGTCGCCGTATCGCCTTTGACGCCCGGTTCGCAATATTCAACCAGCAGTTCCACGTGATTCGGCGGTGCCATCGTTATGGGGTTGCCGTTGTACAGCACCATCGAACAGGTCATCGATTCTTTCAAAAATTTCCAGGCATCGTCGACTTGCTCGGCGCTCAGCTCGTATTGTTCGTACGTCGAACTGTCCATGAAAACAAAAGTATCGCCTTGACGGTACAAGAATTGGCAGTCGATTTCCTCGACATCCGCAGCTTCCAGCGAATCGCCGCCCTTATAGGTGCGTTCGAGTACGCCGCCTCGGATCAGATTGCGGAGCTTGCACTTGTAGAAAGCGTTCCCTTTGCCCGGTTTGACGAAATTCATCTCGAACATCAAAAAGGGTTCGCCGTCGATCTGGACCTTCAGTCCCTTGCGAAAATCACTCGTCTTATAAGTTGCCACGTTCGGTTCCCTACTACGCGTCCGAAAACTGTCGGTTTATGCTACTAACCATGGCAATTGTAACCGCTTCCGATGATCCTGTCCGCGCCACTGCGGCGGCAAGTCCCAACACTTGGCATCAGATGATGCGAGACGCCATCCGAGACCCGCGCGAACTTTGCCGAGTATTATCCCTATCGCCTCAAATCGCGGAAAAAGCGGGGTCGTCCGCCAAGGACTTCTCGGTTTTTGCTCCCCACGGTTTCGTCGCCAAGATGAAGCCGGGCGACCCCAAGGACCCGCTGCTACGGCAAGTGCTGCCACTGGAGGAAGAGGCCGCCGAGGTCACGGGATTCGCGCTTGATCCGGTGGGTGACGCTCCGGCGACGGTGACACCCGGGCTGATAAAAAAATACCACGGCCGAGCGCTGCTGATTTCCACCGGCGCTTGTGCCATTCACTGCCGTTATTGCTTCCGCCGGCACTTCCCTTACAGCGAGGGTCCGCGATCGATGGCCGATTGGCAGCCGGCCCTCGACCGAATCGCCGCCGATTCGTCGATCGAAGAGATCCTGCTGAGCGGCGGCGATCCGCTGACGATCGTTGATTCCCAATTGGCCGAACTGTCGCGAAGACTCGCGGACATCGAGCACGTGCGACGATTGCGAATCCACACGCGATTGCCGATCGTCATTCCGGAACGAGTCACCGACGAGTTCCTCGGTTGGCTGACCGGTTCGCGACTCGTGCCGATCGTGGTCGTTCACGCGAATCACCCGGCGGAACTCGATCAGCCTGTCGCCGAGGCTCTGGGAAAGCTTGTCGACGCTGGAATCCTCCTGCTCAATCAAGCGGTACTGCTGCGCGGCGTGAACGACCAGGCGAAAGTTCTGATTGACCTTAGCCGGCGATTGGTTGATTTGCGCGTGATGCCTTATTATTTACATCAATTGGACCGCGTTGCCGGCGCGGCGCATTTTGAAGTGCCCGTCGACGAAGGGATTGAGATGATTGAGCAAATGCGAGCGCGACTGCCTGGTTACGCGGTGCCCAGGTATGTTCAGGAGACCGCTGGAGCAACATCGAAAACGGTCCTTATTTAGAGCGAGGTCGGCCATGCCCGCGAAGTACTATTGCTTCCCACTTGTCGTGCTGAATCTGTTGCTCGTTTTCGTGAAGCCCGCGAGCGCCGAAAACTGGCCTCAGTGGCGCGGGCCGCAAGGCACGGGAGTCAGCCACGAAACCGGACTGCCGGTTTTCTGGGATGAAAAGCGAAGCGTGCTTTGGAAGTGTGAATTGCCGCAGTGGGGAGCGAGTACGCCGGCGATTTGGGGCGACGCGATTTTCATCACCAGCCATACCGCGGACAACCGCTTGCTGTTACTGCGCATCGACAAGACGGAAGGTAAAATTGTCTGGTCGAGAGAAGTGGGCAAGGCCGAACTCATTCAACGGGGGCAAGCCAAACGTTCTCAGCAAGTTTTCCACCGCTGGCACAACATGGCCAGTCCGTCGCCCGTAACTGATGGCAAGGATGTCGTCGTCCACTTTGGAAACGGCGATCTGGCGACCTACAACTTTGACGGCAAGTTGATGTGGAAACGAAACTTGCAAGAGGATCACGGCAAGTACACGATTTGGTACGGGCACGCCAACAGCCCCACGCTCTACAAGGGGCTGGTCATCTCGGCGGCGATGCACGATTCGTTGGAAGACCTTGGAAAGAATCCGGTCGAAAGCTATCTGGTGGCACACGATATTCGGGATGGATTCGTGAGATGGAAAACCTCTCGTCCGACCAAAGCCCACGCCGAACAGTTCGACGCGTATACGACTCCGCTGGTCGCGGAGATTCATGGCAAGCCTCAACTGGTCGTGATGGGTGCCAATCAATTGGACGCCTACAACCCGCTTTCCGGCCGTCAATCCTGGCTCGTGACAGGCTTAGACGGCGGACGAACCGTCCCCACGCCGACGTTCGGGCACGGCACGGTCTTCGCGGTACGCGGCCTGCGCGGACCGCTCGTCGCGGTAAAGCCAAGCGAGCAAGCGGTCGCGAGTGACGAAGCCATCAAGCTCACGCGACGCGAAATCGTTTGGACCCATAAGTCGGGCACGCCCGACTCGTGCAGCCCTCTACTGTGGGATACTTGGTTGTTTACCGTCACTGATGACGGTATTGCCCGTTGTCACGATGCTCGCAGTGGCCATGTCAAATGGAAAACGCGCCTACGCGGCCAGTACAAGGCTTCGCCGGTGGCGGTCGACGGCCGTTTGTTCTTTCTCAATACCGAAGGGCTGTGCACGGTGGTCTCGGCCTCCCCTCACTTTAACCGCCTGACCGAGAATCGGCTCGACGACGAAACGGTTGCCTCACCGGCGATATCCGATGGCAAGTTCTTCATTCGCGGAAAGCGGAAGTTGTACTGTATCGGCCATAACTCGAAGTAACGCTTCGGCCGCGACGGAAATCAGGCTGGCCGCGAGGTGTGTGCATCATGCCAATCGTTGTGTGTCGGCGCGGGCCGACTCCCGCAATTCTTGCGGGAACTTGGGGAAGGCGGTCAGCACGCGGGTCCAGTTGGGAATTGCGTCGCCGCCGGATGGCTCAGTCTGGAAAGTTTCGCCAGCCACGGTGATGCGTCGGGCAAACCCCTCGACTGCCTGCTCTTCGGCGTGACGATCAAATCCCAGCCCGTTGATCAGCGCATCGGCGTGATATTGTCGGATCGCGTCTTGGGCGGATCGCAAATATGCGGACCGCAACGTGATGAAATGCCCCGGCTCGAAGACCACTCCCCGGCTGGAAAGAGTACGGAGGATGCTGGTCAGAATGTCGGTCGCCATCTTCATCAGCCCCTTGCTGGGATCGTCCAGCGACAAGGACTGATGCTTATGCTCGTACAGTCGGCCCAGATCGACTTGGCAAATGCGTTTGACCGAAGTGTTGCGAAAAACTTCTGCCAGCGTTCCCACTTCCAATCCCCAATCGCTGGGAATTCGATTCGAACGGGCCAGCTTCGTGCTGACGGCAAACTCGCCAGCCAGCGGATAGCGGAAGCTGGACATGTACAAAAGGAAATCGTCGTTGCCCAAGATGGCGATCAACGCCCTCAGCAGCGGAGCCACCAGCAGTCGAACCACCCGTCCATGCATTCGATCGGTACAGCGGGCGTAGTAGGCTTTGCAAAAATCGAAATCCAAACTGGGATGGGCCATCGGCAGGCAGAGCCGAGCCAGCATTTCGCGGTCGTAGTCCACAATGTCGCAATCGTGCAGCACCATGGCCTGCAAACGCGTGTCGGCCAACAGGTAGCCAAAGGCCGTCCATACGGAGCGCCCCTTGCCGGGCACTTTCAAATTAAACCCGGCGTCAATCAATCGTTCGTACAGCCGGCTGACATGCGGGCCGTCGGTCCACAACACTTCAGCCTTTTCACCAAGCGGCTCGATAAATCTCTTCGTCTCTCGGTAATCTTCCTCGTCCGGCGCAACCCCCAAGACAACGACGATCGAATCGATGAAATTCGCGCCTTGCAACTTTTCCATGATGCGGGCGAACGGCGCGGCGCGCATGTCGGCGGCCGTTACGGGAAGCACCAAGCCTATTCTTGAATCTTGAGTGACATCATTCAACAAATCTTCAAGGTGCTCGCCTTGCACTGTCCCCAGTGCATGCAGAGTGGTAATGGGTCCGGATTGCGCAAAATCAGGCATTGGCTGTGTTCCTGACTCAATTTTCGAGCGTGGAAAATGACATGCAACTACCCCCGTGCCCCAATCTTATCGAATCAGGCGGAAGTCCAGTAGGTCCCCCCGCCCGTCGTGCCTGCCTTCGGACCAATGCCCCGCTATAAATCATCCATACCCGTGAAATTGGTGATCAGCGCTCGCAGCTTCCGTCGCAAAACGGAATAGCTGAAAAACGCTTTTCCTTGCTCGTAGTTATGGTCGACCATCCGTTGACGAAATTCGGTATCGGCAATCACCCTTTGAACTTGGCCGATGACCTCGCGCGTCATGTATCCGTTCATCGAAATGACCTCAAACCCCCGCGGCTCGATATCCGCGATAAAAATCGAATAGCGATTGACCAACACCGGCTTTCTGAAATAGAAGGCCTCCAGCAGCGCGTTGCCAAAACCTTCGTAAAGGCTGGGATAAGTGATAAAGTCAGCCTGCGAATAGACATCTTCCAGCGTGTACACCCTGCGGCCATCTTCGGTCGTGCCGCGTTCATCGTCCACGAGTTCGTCCACGAATCGCATGTCGACACCGGCATGCTGCGCCATTTCCTGCAGAGCCGCTCGATAGTCGTCGCCTTCATCCCCCGACTTGTGCGAGACAACCAGCTTGGCCTTGGGATTGTTGAGACCGGAAACCAAGGCGATGGAATGCTCGATGCCCTTGCGAGGAACGACTCGCGTCGGCTGCAAGAACAAAATATCGTCATCGGCCAGTCCCGCATCCGCGCGAAAGTGCAGCGAGTAGTCGTCGGGGTCGGGAACGGGATCTTCAAAATTCAGCACGTTCGGAACCAAGACCGACGTTACGCCGCGGCGGTGGGACAAGTCCTCTTGGGCGAAGGAATTGATCGTGGCGTGTTGGATGGACGGCAGCGCCGGTGGAAATGCCATTCCCAACATATCGCCCACGGCGTTGACGGCGAACCGATCCCGTTCCCAATAGAAGTCATGGTGATGAGCAATGGTCGGAAATCCGGTTTCGGCAATAAAGTTGGTGATCGCCAGGCCCAGCGGAATGTTCATCGGAATCGTAAGCGAATTCTGAGCGATTAGGATTTCAATGTCGAACTTCTTGGTGAAGTCGTACAGTGTTCTTTTCAGATGCTCGCTAAGGGCATAGATCAAGCGCGTCACATCGGGATCGCGAGTCCGGCAGCCGTAGATTCTTTCGTTAATCCACCGAATGTCGGAATTTTCAAAATGAGCATGAGGAACCAGCATGCTGATCGTCGGATCTCGATCCAGTTCGCCGCCGTACCAATAACTTACGTGCCGGTGATCCCACAGAATTTGCGCCCACTTGGCGCTTTCCAACGACACTCCATCGGTGCCGGAGAAGCGAGTGCCGACAAAACCAATTCGATGACCCACGGTGCAATTCTCAAGTTTCTAAATCAGACAGTCGGGTATTTGCCGCAGGTCGGTGATTACAAGATTCGCGGCCAAGCCGGCCACGCGATCGTCGCCCTCGCGGTTCCTCAAGCTTCTGGCATCGGCGGCGAAGAGGGCGGTCTTAAAGCCGACCTTATGGGCGGGCCAGATATCATTCAACATATCGTTCCCAATATATAGTACTTCGGACGGCCTGATGCTTCGACTTTCAAGCGACCGCAACGCCAATCGATAAAGGTACTCTCCTGGCTTGGATTGCCGGTGTTGAAAGGAAAAAAACTGCAAATCCTCTGCAAATCCAAGCTGGACGGTCGTCTTTTTCACAAGGGCGGGAAACAGCTCGAGCGTGAAATTCTGGGCGTTGCTAATCAGTCCCAGCGCGAGTCTCCGGGAGGATAGTACGTTAATGCATTCTTCCATGTAAGGCATAGGCCAAACGGGATTGGCCCGGACCTCGAATTCGACCGCTAAATCCGCTGGGGCCAGTGAGTCCTTTTGCTCAAGCAATCCGCGTCGTCCGCAGTCCAAAATCACGTCGGACCAAATCTTGACAATATCAATTTCCGGAAAGTCGATTCCCTGGCGACGCGATTGTTGATGGTCGGCGGCGATCGTGTCGTCGAGTACCTGGAGTACTGCTTCAGGCTCCGCTGGCAATTCGGCACCCAGTGCTTGTAGTGCGTCGATGAGGGCGTCGCTTCGCGGAGAAGTGGCCGACGTGCCGACGTCGCCACTGCCGCTGATCAACAGTGTTCCATAGATGTCGAACAACACCGCCTTAATGTCGGGTAACGGCACCTGGACAGCTTGTACGCCCGTTTCCCGAGGCGATAGGGGTCGGCTATGGCGGCGGATGACGGCTTGGTGTTGCTGGTTCATGAAACAAGCCGCAGGGGATGAAGCCGGGCGGGGGCCAGAAACGAATCCAGTATCTTGCTCGGAGCGGGCAGTGATCCAATGGTGTTCTCTCGCGGCCCGGCCAGGATTTGTCGATAAAGTGCCCACAGCCGATTCCCAGAAGCGTTGAGGGAATAGCCGGATCGAACTGCCTCGGCGTTTTGCTCTATCAGTTGATCGCCCGCTGCGGGAAACTGCAATGCGTCTACAGCCCAAGCATTGCCATCCAATAATTCGGCCCGCCGATCGGCACTTTCAGTTGCCGTGCGTAGGACTCGTCGTTGATGATCGGACGCCAGATGTCCAAAGTCGACGGTCTCGTTTTCAATGAGGCATTCGATCTGCGAATCAAGCCAAGAATCCTCAACTCGGGGGCGGCCGAATTTGGTCCGCACGCTTTGGTACAGCTCATGAAAACGGGCGAAAAAGGCCCCTCGTCCGATCCACTCGATTGGAACGGCCAGGCGCGGCGAGAGCTCTTTCAAGCAGAGACCGGCATCGGCAAAATCGACGGTAATCTCCGGCAAGTCGCGTCCGATCAGTCGGCGTCCCGCCAGCCACGATTCCAGAAACACCATGCCAAATCCCTCGGCGACGCTGGTCGTGAGGATCAGGTCGGCGGCGGACAAATTCTCGACAAACGACATGCCGTGCCGCGCACCTGTCTCGAATCGACAGGTCAAATTTAATTCGTTGGCAAACGCCTTCCAGGTGTCATAAGATCCTCGTTCGATCGGATTCAAAGGCGGCAGCGTCAATCCGACAGTCGCTCGCCCCTCCGCCAATATCGACCACAACAACGCCTCGCCCAAGTTTTTGCGACGAATTCCGCGAACAGGGTAGAGGATGTAAGTGGACTCGCGATCGACGTTAAACAAATGGGAGAGTTTTTGTCGAGTCGCGTCCTTGTCTGGCAGCGTTCCAAAATCTCCCACCGGGTTCGGCAATAGGTGCAAGTTCGATTTGCCCACACCTGCTTCTGCAAGAATCTTGAAGTCACGCCGATTGAGGGACGCATAATGGATCTGCGTCGCGGCCGGATAGACGATGGACGGCCAATCGGCGGATGCGGTTGGTGAACTCCGTTCCAAATCCACATAGTTGCCAGGACGAAAGTCTTCCGCGAAATCATGGATCTGAAGCAACAGCGGATAGCCGTCGCTGGCCAGTTGGCGTTGAGCCGCGGGTAGCGAGGCGTTTTTGCCCAACGAGTGGTTGTGAATGTGCAGGACCGTGTTCTCAGGCGCGAATTCAATCGTGGCCAGCGTTTGCTGCAACTCGAAATAGAGTTCGTTACTGCTAGGCGCGCCGCCGCCGTCGTATTCCAATCCAATCGTTTCGTGAAGCGTAACCTCCAGAGAACGAAATCCCTGCAACTGGTCGTCCGAAATCCCCTCGCGACGTCCACCGTAAAACAAGGCGACACGAACGCGATCGGGGGCCTCCAATGCCTCGTCAAGGGACCGCAGGTGATTCAAGACGACCTGAGTAACGCCGCCACGGTTCAAGTGATAGTGGAGGATCGCGATATTCATGCGGCGATAACATTTAACGATGCTGGTGAGTGCGACCATGTGATCGGCCGTCGAGTGTCTTGAGTCATCGTAGTTTAGCGGCGAATCATCGAAAACCGCCCAAACGATTGCAACCGCCATCCGTCCAAGCGAGAATGGCCGCTAAGGATCCAAAACACGGACCCACCAATATTACCCGCCAAGAGGCAAGCAGGAGGACCACCGTTGTGGCGAAGAATTATCGAGTAGGCGTGATCGGTCACACGGGAAAAGGAAACTATGGCCATGGCATCGATACGGTTTGGCTTAATCTCGACAACTGTGAGATTGTCGCGGTAGCCGACGCCCACGAAGGCGGGCTGAAGAACGCCGCCGCCCGGCTGAAGGCTCCCAAGGCCTATTCCGACTATCGCGAGTTGTTGGAAAAGGAGCAACTCGATTTCGTCAGCATCTGTCCACGTTGGCTCGATCAACATCGGGACATGGTATTGGCGGCCGCCCAGCGGGGGATTCACATCTACATGGAAAAGCCGATGTGCCGTTCGCTGGAAGAAGCGGACCAGATGGTAGCTGCTTGTGAAAAACACAAAGTGAAGCTGGCGATCGGCCACCAGACCCGCTACAGTCCGAAAATCCAAGTCATCCGCGACATGATTTACGACGACAAGCTTGGCCGCATCCTGGAGTTGCGGGGTCGCGGTAAGGAGGATCGGCGGGGCGGCGGCGAAGATCTGTGGGTCTTGGGCAGTCACATCATGAACTTGATCCAGACCTTCGGTGGCGAGGCCAACTGGTGCTTTTCCACCGTGCAACAAGACGGACATCCCATCTCCAAGGACGACGTGAGCCCGGGTAACGAAGGAATCGGCTCTTTGGCCGGCGACGCCATTAGTGCGATGTACGGCATGGACGATGGAGTCACCGCCTATTTCGGCTCGCACCGCAACACCAACGAAGGCGGCCGGCGATTTGCACTGCAGATATTGGGCTCGAAAGGGATTTTGGAAATCGTTACCGGATATATTCCATCCGTATCTTTTCTGCCCGATCCTAATTGGTCTCCGGGACGCAGCGGAAAGAAATGGGTTCCGGTAAGCTCGGCGGGAATCAATAAGCCCGAACCCATCGACGACAGCGGCCATGCCGGCGGAAACATCGCCGCTTGTAAAGATCTGATCGCCGCGGTGGAAGAAGATCGGCAACCCGAAGCGAGCGTCTACGAAGGCCGCACGACGGTCGAAATGATCGCCGCAATCTTCGAATCCCACCGACAGGGAGGACCAGTCGCGATGCCACTCAAGAACCGCAAAAACCCGCTTGACCTACTCACATAGTCGTCCCGCGACAACCCAATGTCGTCCAGTTCTACTGGGAATTTGAGGGATCAAGACGATCGCTTATGCGTAAAGTGTTTGGCAGCGGATCGTCGATTAACCTGCCCCCAAATCTCGAACCAAGGAAGCTTCTCGGGTGACCTCCTCACGATCCACTCCCAGAGCGTTAACGAGAAGTTCGGCAATGGTTTCAAAAATCTCCTCGCGCGTCCACACTCGCTGACGCAGTGGCACTCGCGCCCTGATTTCCTCCTCGGTTAGCCGAGGTGACTCGTAGGGGTTTGTTTCGCCATGCCAGGCCATGATTGGGGTCCCCACAATCGATGCGATCAAGAATCGCGTTACGTGTCGCTCCAATACCAAACAGTTACGACGGACTCAGTTGAATTATGGGAGTGTGAAATGGATACGACGCGCGTCGGCCCCTGTTCGGTGGCAAATTCCGCTGCTTCCGTAAACACGGCATCCCAAGTCTTGATTATGGCGGAGAATTTTCTAAACCTCAAATGAGAACCTGCACCTGGTGGCTTTGCCTCGGTAGTGTACGGACTCATGGGGGCCTCCAAAAATAGTAGCAGTGATCAGAATTCACACGTTCGCAAGTTGCAAGAATCGGCTAGGCATTACTAGAATGCAAGACAGAATGTCTGCTTTGTGCACGGAAGGTTTCTGCCGAACACCATTTTTTACGTTTGGTTGACCATGTCGGCTTTCAAGCATTTTACCGCTTTCTTCTTGAGTTCACTTTTCCTTTTGGGCAGTTCGCTGTTTGTCTCTTCCATCGTCGGCCAGGAAAAAGACTCCGTTACGGAACTGCCAGACGATGCCAGGAAGGTTCGTGATGCGCGGCGCGAGGCGATGCAAAAAGTGGCCGAGTCGTTGACTTTGGTCCAACAAGCCAAGGAAGGAGAACAGAATTGCGTGCTGGTCGATCATTGTCTCCTCTATTTTACGGACAGTGTTTATCACCCGGACCTACGAGAAGGAACGATGTGGGTTTGGCAGCAAGATGGCTTGCCACGGGCCGTTGCGCAGATCTTCGCCAGCCTGGTGCCGAAGGATCGGTGGACTGTTGGACTCTACAGTTTTTGCAGTGATCGCCTAAGCATCGAAGACGATGCGACCATCTCGCGAGTGCTGCGGCCGACCGATTTCCGAGCGGAGGCGATTCCAGACGTGCAGTTGCCCGCTAAATCGAAGGTCGGGCGGACTCGACAAATGAAACAGCTTGCCAAGCGGTTTGACGCCTACAACATTCCGACCAAACGATTCGACGTGGACCAGAAACGCATCCTTCTTCGCCGACTGCCCAAGCCCATCCACCGCTACTCCAATGAGACGGCGGGAGTCTTGGATGGCGCGATGTTCGGTTTCGTGCATGGCGGCACGAATGTGCAGGTCGTAATGTTGATTGAAGCCCGCAGGCAAAACGACCAAGAATGGTCCTGGACCGTGGGTTTCGGTCGTCTTGACGCGGGCGATAATATCATCCAATTCGACGACAAAGAGTTCTGGCGCGAAGCGGCCATTCCGGACCCGCTGCCAGAGGACTGGCCATCCAACTATTTCCATCGAATCCAGTCCTGGTAGCGATTGGGAAAACCCGTTTCAATCGCCGCCAAGCAAACAGCGAACAAGCCAGTTGCGCGGCAATTCAGAGGCCAACCCGCGCTGCGGAATTCCAAAGAGTTCACCAACGCATTCGGCCGCCAGATAACCGCTGCGGACGGCTCCCTCCATCGTGGAAGGCCAGCCGGTTTGGGTCCAATCGCCGGCGAGAAAGAGGCCCTTCGTATCGGTCCGCTGGAGAGGCCTGACGTTATCGAGGCCCGACGTGTAAGAAAACACCGCTTCTCGCTCGGTCACCATCCGCCACCGAAGCAGACGAGCCGATCGGACCGTCGGCCACACGGAATTTAAATCATCGAGTACTTCTTTCAGGACGTCCTCGCGGTCGCGCCCGGTCAATTCTTGCGATGCGCTAATCACAACTTGATAGCCGTGGGAATCCGTCGCCGCATCGTCAACTCGCGGCTGAGGGCCTCGGTTGAACATCCATTGGCTCAGTTTGTCGATGAAGACTGCATGCGGTAACTCGGTGATCGCGCGGTCGAACCATAGATGGCAAGCGGTGATCGGTGAAGCGCCAATTCCGGCAATGGCGTCGAGCGGCAACAGGTTTTGCCAAATTTCACGGACGAACAGCTCTGTCGCGCGTCGCCAAGGGACGGCCACCACCAGGGCATCAAAGTGACGCACTGATTCATCTTGAAGTTGCAGTGCCAGACCATCGTTGTTGATTTGGATCTGTTTGATGGGGGATTGCATATGCATCGCAACATGGCGATCGGCCAGCCAAGTGGCGACATGCCCGTCGTAGAGTTGGCCCAGCGGCTTTGTGGGAACCTGGATGCAATAGGCGTCGCGGTGAGCCATGAAGCCGTCCACGAAGACCTTGCGGGCCGCGGACAGCGACGCGCGTTCGATAGATTCTCCCAGCGCGCTCACTAGCACAACGGACCAAAATCGCTGGATGGCCTGTTCGGACTGGCCGTTTTGGCGGAGCCAATCGCCAATGGACGGGGTTGCGGTCGTCTCCTTCCGCGCCGCGCGCGCCAGCTTGAACATGGCCGTGGCGACGCCCATTCGCTCGCGCGGTTTCAGATATCGAAGTCCCAACAATGCCGGGGCCAAATGAAGCGGCGCGGGCAACCAACGAGACGCCCGAAAATCGAACCGCCGGCCATCCGGACCGAAAAAGTGCAATAGATCATCGCTCCGCATCCATTTATCCATGCCGGTTCGCCGATAAAAGTCGGCCAGGTTGGTGCAGCAGCCCATTCCGACATGCTGGCAATGATCGACCAATTCGCCGCTGGCTGGATCACGAAAAGAACCCGCGCGGCCTCCCAACTGCTTGCGCGATTCAAACAGTTCCACATGCAACGGCTGCTCCGACAGGGCCACCGCCGCGGCCAGTCCGGCCAACCCGCCGCCAACAATTGCCACATGGGGGCGAGACGTTTCACTCTCTTGCGACATGAAGCACTAACCGCGAACGTTCGTCCTATTTCGAGTTGGCTCGCCAATCAACGGCAGCGATGAAGACCCATTCTCGTCTGAATTCGATACCTTGGGCATTCCGCCACCAGCTAGATTAGAGAATATTATCTTCAGCTTTTGAGCGCGGCTGAGACGTATGCGGACCGACAGCACATCCCGCCAGCGATCGCGGATTTTTTTCAGTAGCCGCCAGTACGTCGCCATCATCAACTGAAAGGTACGCCGACCGTCGCGATGAAGGTATTCCGTCAGTGGTAATGCGTCGCGGTACAGTTGTTCGGCACGTCGGATCTCAAACTGCATCAAGTCGCCAAACCGATCGTTGACGACGCCACGACTAATATCTTCCACCGAGTAGTGAAAGCGATCCAAGTCGTCGATTGGCAGGTAAATCCTTCCGCTGGCCGCGTCTTCTTTCAGATCTCGCAAGATGTTCGTCAGTTGAAACGCCAAGCCACAGGCGAGCGCCGGTTCGCGATGCGCGTCGTCGGTGAACCCCCAAATATGAACGCAAGCCAACCCCACCGCCGAAGCGACCCGATGGCAATATTGCTGCAGCTCCTCCCAGGATTGATACCGGCGGGGTTGCAGATCCATCGTCACTCCGTCGACGATATCCAACAAATATTCGCCGGGGATTTGAAAACGCCGGGCCGTATCTGCCAGGGCGGGCAGCAGTGTCTCGTGGTACTTGCCGTCCAGCGCTTCCGCCAACAGTTCGCGCCATTGGGTAACGGCCGCCCGGCGTTTTTCCACTGGCTGGTCACTGTCCGCCAGATCATCAGTATGTCGAGAGAAGGCGTACAGTGCGCACATGGCCAGGCGTTTGTCCCGCGGCAGCAGCCAAAAGGACCAATAGAAATTGGATGCCGCGCGGCGCGACATCGAAACGCATTGGCGATAGCTCTCCTTGAGCGTTAGGTTCACCTTGCGCCTCCTCGGCGGTGACGCCACCATGCGCCCGCAATCAGCCGAAGTTTTGTCCAGCGACCGACAATCGGACGTCGTCGCAATACATCGTAGTGGATGTTTCGAACACCCCGCACCAGCGCCAAGCCTCCCCGCACGAACAGGTCTATCGGCATTCGCAAGTCGGGCGCGGCACGCTCAACCAACGGCTGCCCCTGGACCAAATGGGATTCCGCACGATCCACCTCGTGTGCGATCAGTTCCCGAAACGAGGCGTTGGCGCGATCAACTGAGAAATCAGATTCGGCGATGTTGAACTTCCGCCATGACTCGCGGGGCAGATAAATCCGCCCACGCTCAAAATCCCGGCGAACATCCTGGCAAAAATTGATCCGCTGCAATCCAGTGCAAATGCAGTCTGACAATTGCACATTTTCGTCATCATCGCACCGCCCCAATCGCAATACGAGTCGCCCCACGGGGTTGGCCGATCGCCGGCAATAATCTAGCAATTCGTCTTCGGTTTCGTAGCGAGTCTTGCGCTGATCCTGCCGAAAGGCGGACAGCAAGTCCCAAAATGGCTCGCGAGGAATGTCAAAATCTTCAATCGATTGGGTTAATGCGACAAAGACCGGATGCTCGGCCCGACCCCGAAAGCAATCTTCAAGCTGGCCGCGCCACCAATCCAGCAGTTCCAAACTGGCGGCCGAATCACCGGTTTCATCCGCCAGATCGTCGGCCCAACGACAGTAGGCATAAATATTTGCAAAATGCTGGCGCAGCCGCGCTGGAACAAGCGAACTGGCCACCGAGAAGTTTTCGTAATGAGTGCGGGCCAAACGCGAACAATAGGCGCGCGCATCGTCAAGTGATACCGGTCCGGATTGCCTCCGAGGACCATACTGGTCCAGTTGGGCGGCAAAATCGTAGCCGGCCATCAGTTGCATCCTCCCTGTGAATTGCGGTTTGCTTCCTGTGCGGACTAGTCTGCAAGGGTGGAATGCCCAGACGAAGCTGTCATTCTCCCGTCCGCGAGATTGCATTATGATGCTTTTCAAGGAGTCCGAAAACCATGAAGATCATTCTCGCGGCCCCGCGCGGCTTTTGTGCCGGCGTGAACATGGCCATCGAAAGCCTCGATCTCGCGCTGGAGGCATTTGGGCCGCCGGTTTATGTTTACCATGAAATCGTCCACAACAAGTTCGTGGTGAGTACGTTTTCCGAGAAGGGTGCTGTATTTGTCGACGATCTGGACGACGTGCCTGAAGGCGCGACGTTGTTGTTTTCGGCGCATGGCGTGTCGCCAGAAATCCGTCTCAAGGCGCGGCAGCGGAAGCTCAACGCCATCGACGCCACTTGCCCGTTGGTGACGAAGGTCCATCTGGAGGCCATCCGCTTCGCAAAAGAGGGATACACTATTTTTCTCATCGGACACGAGGGGCACGATGAAGTGATCGGCACGATGGGCGAAGCACCGAACGCCATGGTACTTGTCGAATCCGAAGAGGATGTCGATTTGTTGGAAATCCCCATTGACACCAAAGTTGCCTATTTGACGCAAACAACCTTATCCGTGGACGACGCGAATCGTATCATAGACCGGCTTCGCGAACGCTATCCCAATATCGCGAACCCTCCAAAAGACGACATCTGTTACGCGACTCAAAATCGGCAAGAGGCCGTTGCCACGCTGTCCGGCGAGGTGAGTATCACTTTGGTGTTGGGGAGTCAGAACAGTTCCAACAGCCAACGGCTGCGAGAATTGTCGATGGAACACAACGTTCGTTCGCACTTGATCGACAGTGCGGCCGACATTCACGCGGATTGGTTTCGGGGCGATGAAACCGTGTTGGTCACGGCCGGAGCGAGCGCGCCTGAATCCGTAGTCCAGGAATGCGTTTCTTATCTTCAACAGCAATTCGGGGCAACAGTCGAGATGCGCACGATTCGCGAGGAAGAAGTCCACTTTCCGTTGCCAAAACAGCTTCGCGTAATCGCCAGCGATTGCGCTGGCGGTTAAACCCGTGGCGCGAAACTCGGTTCCGCTCAATACTCGCCCATGAGGCCGCCAAACGGCCCGTGTAACACTAACGTTCCCTGGTGGTCGACATTTCCAATAACGGCTGCCGGATCTTCGTTGATCGAAAAATCGAATTGATCGCCCGCTTTGGCCATTCCACCGTGGACCAGCGCGCGATAACCGGCGAACAGCGTCCACGGGCCTCGTCGCGCGGCGAACATCATTTCGACGTCGATCACGCTTGCCAATCCGGTGTCCGACTTGCCTCCTTGGGCGGACAAATTGGGACCGGTATTCTGTAACAGAGTCTCCTGATCCACCCAGTTCACAAACATGCCGGCTTTGGCCTTGCCGGTCACTTCCAGCCAGGAAGTCAGAGAGTAGGTTGCATCGCCCCCGACTTGTAGTCCCAGCAACTGGTTGTCGACCGAGACGTTATATCGACCCACATCGCTTCCCGCGCCCGCATCGTCGACGGAGAAAAAGTTCATCGTTTCGTCATAGTCGATATAGCGAATGCCCGCCACGAACCATAAGGGCCCTGTTAACTGGCGACGAACATTCAGTTCGATGTTGTGCATTTCACTGGAGAATTCAATGCCTTGTTGAAAGGCGTCGAAGAAATCGTCCAACTGCTGGCCCGTGTTAGTGAATAGCCCGCCGTTAGAAAATGGAGCCTGCAGATTTTCCGCCGGGTCGGTAACCGAGGCCGATTCGTTCCAGTCGTGCAGTCCGAAGTAGGTCAGCTCGACGGCGGTAACGTCGTTTTGACGAAAACCGAGCGTAACTTCAACGCCCGGCTGCATCGAACCGTTCACGGAATCCGTAAACAGAACGGCGGACATTCCCGCCGGCATTGTAACCCGCTGCGAAAGGACCGTTTGGTCTCCGTTGAGCTGATCCAAGAACAGGGCCTCGCCCGAGGCGTAGAATTGAGCTTGGGCTGAGTTGGCGGTCGCCAACAAGATGATAACGAGGGGCCAACGCATGAGCCGGACAGCGGGGGGCAGCGACATCCGTGTGCTTTCCTTTTTAGACAGCGACGAGGAAACTAAAGCCGAACTAAAGCCGCGCCGCTTGATTGTTGATACATCCTTGTACGACACTGAAGGGCCGCATTCCACCGAATTGCAGGAGGGTGGAAACACGCAATAGACGGCATCGACATACCGGCTTGACGTCCGCCATACATCGCCAAAATCGTGCGCTAATAGTGACGCCACACGTTTGACAGAATGCGACGGTATGTTGGTTTGGTCCGTTTGAAAGGAACGTAACCGGGCGGGTGCCCCAGCATGGGGTCAGCCTGGCTCCATCCGAGCGAGTCTCAAATCACGTTGAATGCCAACAAGGCATAAAACGATCAAACGCTACGATCGGCAACGGACGGTGAGGCTCAAGCGATCGCTCTAATGGGTCACGTTTCTGGCCGGTTTACTGTTCGACCTTGACGTGGTAATTCAAAACGCGGGTCCCGTCGATTTCTTCAGCTCGCAGCCACAACGTTTTTCCGTTCAATTCCTTGGCGTTGGCGATGATATACTTCTGCGTATTTCGCCCGCGTGCCGTGTTGATGACTTGCACGCGTTGCCGCGGATGGCTGGGCACGTAGAGCCAGCAATCGAAACTGACGAATTGATCGGTTTGATTGATCAAATGTTGCACAACTTCGAGATCTCCCTTGGCAGTCCAATTCGTTTCCACTTCAATCACGACATCGCCCAATCCGACCTGCATCGTCCTGTAAATGCTGAATTTGTAATCCAACTCGGCGGAAACTACAAAGTCGACGCGCACGTGTTGTTCTCCCGTCCGCGCGACGCTGGTCAACACGACGGGAAAGGGCCGATACACATCGCCATCCTCGGGCACTTTCAATTCGAACCGTCGCTGAGTTTCCCATTCGTCTGGCGCGATCAACCGAAACTGCCCGCCGATGCCGCGCTTGAAGGTGTTCTTGAACCGAACCGACGTGATTTGCTGTTGACCAAAGACACTCGCCAGCGGACGAGGATCGAAGGAAAAACCAATACGCCATTTCGCGATCTCTTCACTAACTCCGGTCAAGATCGTGGGCGTGCGGCCCACTTGAATCACTTGTCGATGCCCCTTCAGACCCGGCTTCGACTTGCGCCCCCACATGTCCACCTGCCCCACGTCATGGCCCAGGAAAATCGTCTCGGTGACCGGCTGGTCATTCCAGACAAACATGATGGCTTCTCCATCACGAGCAAAGACGAAATTTTGGCTTCCACCAGGCATTTGGATACTTCCGATGAACTTCGCGCCGGAGGAACTTGCGGCGGTCATTCTCCACGGCAGATAGAGTTCGCCGGGTGCCCCGTCGGACCGCACGAGGCCGAACTTCGGATTGAGCGGGTCGGGCGCGAAGATGCCGTCCGCCCCGCCGATCTTGGCGGCCAGCATGCGTGTCACCAAATCGCGAATTCGAATTTCCAAGGAATATTCATCTCGATCAAGAGGCTCTAGCGTGACCCAATTCTTGGCCGTTTCGCTCTTTTCATGCGTCAACTGATCGGCCAGTTGCTTCTGAGTAAACGGAGGATGCTCCGTAAAGGAAATGAAGCCCCAAGTTGGCTGTTGCGATTGAGGGGATTCGTGGAGCCAATCCCAACCAAACCCTAGTTCCACGTTCTGCCCAAATTGCTCAAGGTGATGTTTAACTTCAGCGATGCGCGCTTCCAACTCCGGGAAGCCGACATAGCTTGTATCGCTATCGTTGCCCAACTGCCACCAACGGACCTTCATCGACAAGCGATTCATCACGGGATCGACCAGCGGCTGCCAGAGGTCTGGATCGACGAACACCGAAGCAATGGGGATCCTGCCGCTGTCGGAAAACAGCGTCAGGGAACGCGCCGGCGGCTGGTCGAGAACGGCAACCATGTTGATGTTTTCCGCCCGCAAGTACTCCACGAATTCGTCAATTTGGTCGGCCCGCGCGTCTTCATAGTCCACCGACCAAACCGGGTATTTCACCCAGTTGACACCGGCTTGTGACAGCAACGCCAATAGCTGCTTTATCTCCAGCCGCTCTTCACCCTTGGGAAGCGACCAGCCGAAAGGTCCGCTCACGAGCGCGCCCTGTTCCTCAAGGACGGTCAGCCCGATGTCGCGTTCCAGTAAGATCGAATCGCGGCCTTGGAGCGTGGCTCGCACGATGTAGAAACCGTTGCTCTTGATAGGAGGCTGCCAGCGAATGACCTCCGACAGGCCCATGCCGCGGGGCTGCGCCCCTTCCGCTCGTTGAGCACGAATCGACTCGTGCAGCGGTTGTTCTTCTTTCGCCAAGACCTTGCCATCGTGATCGAGCAAACTGAATCTGAACAAAGGGTCATGTTCTAAAATTCCGGAGACTTCACAGCTTATCTCGATGTCTTTCGGCTCGAAAAAGATATTGGCCAGCTTGTTGCAATTCAAAGTCATGCGAGGCAACCGAGTGACTCGCAAATTGTCGAAGAGCGCTCGGCCGCCCAAGTCGGCCTTCCGCCCCGTCGGCCGCACATGCAGGCCGATCACCGCCTGCATGGCTTGGGATTCGGTGGGCGTGATTGGGCCGACCTTGATGTTGGTCCATTCCTTGGCTTCCCGCAACTCTTCCGATTGGTAGGTGGCGATGCGTTTATTGTCGCGGTCAAACAGAGTAATCGACAAATAGGCCACGTCATGGCGCAGCCCCTCGGTCCGCAGCGAACCTTGCAGCAAATAGCTAAACTGCGAGCGGATGGGGATCATCGGCCTGTCAGTACCAAACGTGTGCATTGGGCTGAAGATCGCCGCCGCGCCGCCGTTCAAAGCCAACTCCACGGCGTTGTTGTCCGGCTCATTCGCCCTCTTGTCATCTTGCGTGATTTCGACGTCAAGGTAGGGCGGATAGCCGGGCCCCACTTTTCGAGTCCACTGGTCTGGCCACAAATCGTAATTCCGATCGGTGGTCGCGGTTTCAAAGTCACATCGATAGACTTCCACTTCCTCGGCCCGTCCATCGCCTGTGGGCGCGTCGGGCGGAATCGTTAGAATCAAGAGCGTAATCAGCGCGTTCATAGTTTTCTGGACCGGGTGAAGGATAGTTGTATCTAGCCCGCGTCAACTCGCACGACACAGGGCCCGCGAAAGCACTTGGCGATACCATGCTCCAACTGAAAGTCGGTATTCAACTTAGTAGCTTGCGGCAACCGTTTAAGAAAGCTTTGCATACAGCGGCCATGTTGGGAGCCGACGCGGTTGAAATTGATGCTCGTAGTGAGGTCAAACCGCAAGAAATGACCCGTACCGCCACTCGGCATTTGCGGAAAATGCTGGACGACGTGAATTTGCGGGTTTGCGCGGTCCGTTATCAAACCCGACGTGGCTACAACGTGCTGGAAGATCTAGACCGACGCGTCGAGGGGACCAAGCAGGCCATGCAGATGGCCTACGATCTGGGAGCCTCGGTGTTGGTCAATCAAATTGGCCGCGTTCCGCCGGAGTCCGAGGGCCTGGAGTGGGACTTGCTGGTGGAGAGTTTGGCCGATCTGGGCCGGCATGGCCAGCGTGTGGGAGCTCTGCTGGCGGCAAAAACTGGTTCCGAAGACGCGGAGGATCTACGGCGACTGATCGACGCCTTGCCGCCAGGATCAATGGGAGTCGATCTAGATCCAGGCAACTTAATCATCAACGGCTTCTCCGCCAGCGAGGCGGCACGAGCCCTGGGGGAACATGTCCTGCATGTCCATGCCCGCGACGGCGTTCGCGATTTGGCGCAAGGACGCGGGCTGGAAGTCCCGCTCGGACGCGGTTCGGCCGATTTTCCCGAAATCATGGGCGTCCTCGAAGAGCGCCAATACCGAGGCTACTTCACCGTGGAACGGGAAAACGCGTCCGACCCCGTCACGGAAGTCGGTCAAGCCGTGGAGTTCTTGAAGAACATCTGAGAATAATGCCGTTCGCTGATCACCTACTCACGTTGGAACACGCGATCCTCCCGGTTGCCTCCAGATCGCATGAAGGCAATCAGATCCAGGATTTCTTCCTTGGTCAAGACGTTGATCAACCCTTGGGGCATTTCCGACACTTTCGACGGAAGCTGTTCTTCAATGTCACTCTTGGCGATCGAGGTTAACTCCAAAGCATAAGGATCCGTGCGAACACGCACATGTTTGTCGTCTTGGTCGATAATCCGACCGCTGAAAATCTCGCCGTCAACAGTCACGATATTTGTATTCGCATACTGATCGGAAACTACTTTGGACGGTTCTATCAGCGCCTCCAACAGATACTTGGCGTCAAAGCGATTGCCAACTCCCGTGATATCCGGACCGGTCGCCCCGCCTTGCCCCTGAAAACGATGGCACTTGTAACACTGCGCCGCATGGAAAGCCGCCTGACCTTTCTTAAACGATCGGCCACGCTCCGCTTCCGCGAGCATGGGTTCCAGATCTTCCATTTGCCAGTTGTGCAAGAACTGCCGAGTCGTCTCTAGCTTGACCACTTCGACATTGCGTTTCCCCTCCAAGATGTCTTTCAAGTCGGCTTTGTCGTCAGCCGTCAGCAAGGCGACCGCATCCTTGCGAATCTGTTGAACAAACCTCTGAAAACTGGCCCCACCTCGATAATTCTTCTCGGCCAGGTTCATCCAACTGAAGTAGGCCCGCCGTTGCTCGGGCGTCCAGCCGTGCTGCACGTTTCGCAACACAAAGACAAAGAATAGTTGATCTTCTTGCGTAACCGACTCGCCCAACAACTTCATCGAGCGACCGATAATATCCGGCGCGTCGAGATAAACCAGCAAGCGACACAACTCGCGGTTAGCCACGTTGCTGGCATGCGGATAGAGCGGGCTAATCGTCTTGCTGATCGCGGCGGCGGTCTTTTTATCGGGCACGCCATATCGGGCGAAAACTAGCCCGTATGCCCGCAACGTCTCGACCAATTGTTGCTCGGTGAGGCTGCGGAGCGGCAGCGTACTCAGCCGCTGCAGTATCTTTGGCTGCAGCTCGGGCAATTCGCCGCGCGCCAATGCAAGCATGGCCTGAATCCGGGCGTTGATTTTCGTTTCTTCAAAAGCACGTTGCCGCCAAGCGTTCGCGTCTTGATTCTCCAAGGCGACGCGAGCCGCGTAGCGAATATAACGATCCGAACTGTTCAAGTTTGGCCAGATGAAGTCCAACGCTTCATCCGACTTCGCAACTTGCAGTCGTTCCAATTCGTGGCGAGTATCACGAGCCTTTTTGGCGGCGGCATGAGTGATAGCCGCCGCAGCTTTCGTTGACTCTTTACCCACGTAGGAAACTCGATACAAACCCGATTGCGTGCCGCGACCGCCGATGGTGAAGTACAGCGCCCCATCGTGATTGACCACGACATCCGTGAGTGGTAGCGGTTTCGCTTGGGCGAACACTTCAAGATTTGCTGAGTAACTCGCGCCGCGCGGCTGCATGTGTACGGCATACAGCTTGCCGTAGGTCCAATCGCAGATGTACAGCGCTCGCTGATACTTGGCCGGAAACTTGGCCCCTGTTCCGAATCCAATGCCCGTCGGCGATCCGAGGCCAATGTCGACGACCGCGCCCAAGCTATCGGCTTGGTAGTCAGGCCATTTTCCCGTGCCGAATCGCCAGCCAAACTCGCCGGCGGAAACACAGTGGTTCACCCGCGTTGGCCGATACCAGGGCGTACCCGTGTCCCACTCCATATCGGCATCGTAAGTGAATAACTCACCATCCTGATTGAAATCGATATCGTAAGGATTGCGAAAGCCGGCGCAAATCAATTCCCAACGCTGGCCGTCTTTATCCGTCCGCGCGACCCAGCCCGCCGGAGCCATGCGGCCCGTCGCGTGACCCCGACCATCGGGATTTCGCGGCAATAGAAGATCTTCCGCCCAATTGCGATGAGGCGAGGTCGGCTCGATATCATCCGGAATGGCCGTATGGTTGCCGGCGATCACATACAGCATTCCGTCCGGACCCAAGCGAATTCCGTGGGGACCATGTTCGCCGCCGCCGCGAAGCTTCTTCAACAATTCGACGCGATCCAACTGGTCGTCGCCATCGGTATCCGTCACGCGATAGAACCCACTGCCTTGCGCCGCACCGCCATTCACGGTCACATACAAACAATCGAAGGCCCACAACAATCCTTGCGCGGCACCGATATTCAGTTCGATCTTTTCGACCTTGGTAGATTCGTGATTCTTCCCAGGAGTCACGCGATACAGGCTACCGTTTTGGTCGGAAACGATCAGGCGACCTTTGGCGTCGGGCGTCATGCTCACCCAGCTCCCTTGCTCCGCTTTGGGAACCGAGTAAACCAAATCGACCTCAAATCCCTCGGGGACCGAAATTCGCTCCGCAGGTGTCGACGGTTGCGAAGTCGGCCTCGCCCCCGAAAATTCAATCGCCCTCCACGGCGAGACGCCCAACTTTCCGAAACTGTGAGGCTGCTTCCAGGTCGAGTCATCCAAAGCGGTCGTTTGCCAACCGTCTTGCTCTTTCGCCGCCACGCGCCAAGCAGCATCGGAAACCATGGTCTGTTTGGTTCCATCGGCAAGTTCCAAAGTAACTTGTGCGATCAACGCGCCAATACTGCCGTTGTTCTTACCTTGAATTGCGACAACATTCTTTCCCTGCACCATATGTTTGGTGGTGTCAACCAGGATCGCATGTTGCCACGCGTTGTGTGCCGCAACTCGTTTTCCATTGACGAAAACGACCATCGAATCATCGCAAGCAGCCACAACCTTGGCCGACTTCAGTTCTCCAGCCAAGTTGAACGTGCGGCGAAAGTAGACGGTTTCACCTTGTTTCGGCGAGCTGTTCAGCCAAATCCACTCGGGAGTTGCGGCGTCCTTGGCCCAGGCAACGGCCGCCATCTGTTGCTGAAACATGCAGGAAAATAGCAAACCAGTCACCAGCCAAATTCGCATCGATCAATCTCCGGTCGTTCAAGTTGCAGGGCGTGCGGATCTCCATAGCCGAACTATTCTAAACAGGCGCAGGCGAGAAAACATCCTATTGAGACCCCAGGGCGACGCGAAACAGCCGCCGGGCGTTTTCGGTCGTCAGCTGGGCGAAGTCGTCCAGGCTGGACCCGCGTGCATCGGCCAAGCATTGGGCGGTGTGTACAATCAAAGCCGGTTCGTTAGGGCGTTGTCCTCGGTGCGGATGCGGGGACAGATACGGCGAGTCGGTCTCGATCAAAATGCGGTCGGCGGGTATTCCGGCCGACACCGATCGAAGTTCGTGCGACTTTTTATAGGTCACCATCCCGGCGAAGCTGATGTACAGGCCCAAATCGAGACACTCGGCGGCCAAGGTCGCGTCGCCCGTGAACGAGTGCATGACACCATCGAGCGGCCCTCGCAGGCGAGCCTCACGCAGCATCTCCAAAATGTCTTCCCCGCAGTCGCGCATATGCACGATGAAGGGCAAGCCGGTTTTTTGGGACAACCGCAGGTGGCGGTCGAAGTAGTCGCGCTGCACTTCTAGCGGAGTGTAGTCCCAATAACGGTCTAGGCCCGTTTCACCTAGTCCCGCGACTTTGGGCTCGGTTGCCAGTTGGACGATCTGATCCCAGTCGTCGCTGGCGGCCTGGGCGCAATAGTTTGGCTGAATGCCGACCGAACAAAATACGTTCTCGTAGCGCGCCGCGATCTCCACACACTTTTTGCTGGCCGAAGCGGTTGTGCCGACGGCGATTACGGTGCCAACGCCATCGGCGACCGCCCGTTCGACAACGGCATCGCGAATGTCGTCGAATTGCTCGTCATCAAGATGAGCGTGGGTGTCAAAGAGTTCCATGGGACGTTCAGCCCATCACACGAATCAAGCCGTCGTTTGCTCGGCCAATTCCCGCAGCGAGTCGAGATGCCCCTTCGCCTCGCCTAGACATTCTTCCGCGAGTGCCTTAGCCAGCGGAGCCAAACTCAATTGCTCAACGCATTGCTCGATCACTGCAATATCTTGCACCTGATGCTCGATGACCTTCCGTACGAGAAAATCATAACCGAGGTCGTGATAGAAGGTGAACTCCATCGGATACTCGTCCGAATCAGGAATCACCTTGCTGATCACCAACAAATCGCCGATTCGCGTTACCATGGCTTCGTGATCGAGGGCGATTTGATCTAGAGTCTCCTTGGCGGCCTCGTCTCCCCGTAAGGAGTACGGCTTGGCATAGCGAAGATAGCTGGGCAGCGAACGATAGTGAATCGCGTACAGCCGGTTGAGCGCGTCGCTGGTCGTCGTGGAATTCATGCGCTGACGGATTAGGAGAGAGGGAACAAATGATGGGCGGCAACTTGGCCAATGCCGCTCAGCCAGTCCCACGCGATAAAAAGCACAATCGTCGCCCCCGCCATCAACAAGACAAATCCTCGCTGGAATATGTCCGGCCCGACAAAGGGCTCACGGCCTTCCGGTTCCGGGTCCAGCGTCATCGTCTTCACGACACGCAAATAATAGAACAAGCTGATCGCCGTATTCACACCGCCAACCAACAACAGCACCAGTAAGAACGTGGCCGGTATGTCGGCCGCCGTTGCCGAACGCCAGCCATCGGCCAGCGAGGCGAAGATCGCAAACTTGCCAACAAAGCCCGCCAACGGCGGCATGCCGATCAGGCTAAACATAATCAGCGAAAGGCAGATCACCAAAAACGGGCAGCGGCGGATCAGCCCCGAGTAGTCGGCGATCTCGTCACTTCGCATCGCCTTACCGAGGAAGGCGATCACGGCGAACGCCCCCAAATTCATGAAAAGGTAGACCGCGATATAGATACAAAGCGCCGACACGGCCGATTCAGCGATCGACACATCGTGGCCTGCCATCACCATGATCACCGGCACGGGCATCATCATATAACCGGCATGGGCGATCGTCGAATAGGCCATCAGACGCTTAATGTTCGTCTGTCCGTAGGCAGCCAGGTTGCCGAAGGTACAAGTAATTACGGCAAATAGCGCGATCACTTTGGCGATAAACATGCGCACGGGACTCAAGGACGACATGGCATCCTGGGGAACGTCCAGTTCTTCATCGCTGGTGCTGACCATCACAAAGGGCGTGGAGGTCGCCTCGTTGCGTTGCGCCGTCTCCTCATCGGCCGACGAATCAGCGGCCGGTGCCGAAGGAAACTTGGCGTGGTATAGACTGCGAGCCCCAGGTTTGAAATACGCTTCGTTGGGCAGCGACTCTTGATCCATGGCGGCAACCTGGCTGACTTCGACCGACGGCGTCGGCACCACTCCAAATCCGAGCGCCACGCGAACCAACAACGCCAAAGCGGCCGCCTTCGAGGCCACACTCAAAAATGCATTGATCTCGGCCGTCGCCCCTTCGAATACGTCGGGACACCAGAAATGAAATGGCACGGCGGACAACTTGAATGCTAGGCCGACCATGATCATTAGTCCGCCCAAGGCCAGTACCATCGTGTCAGCCCCGCCCACCGGCCCTTCGCCCAAATACTCGGCCAAGCGGATGGCCATGGTCGGCAAGTGGGCCGTGTTGAGCAAACCGGCCACCAGGCTGATTCCATACAACATCACGCCAGCCGCTCCGGCACCGTAAACCGCATATTTCAAAGCCGCTTCGCTGGCGACACGGCGGCCTTTCATCAGGCCCGCCAAGGCGTAGGAAGGCACGCTGGCCATTTCCACGGCGACGAAGATCATCAGCAAGTGGTTGGCCGAGGCCATCAAACACATGCCTAAAGTGGATCCCAACAGCAATGTGTAAAAATCAAACCGATCGTCGCGATTCGCTAGGCCCGACAACTGCGTAAACAGCAGGAACAACACGACAAAGCACAACAGAACGGCGCGGATGTACACACTGAACGTGTCGTACACCAGCATTCCGGTGAAGATTTCCATCCGCGTAACCGCCACCGGACTGGCATGGTCGACGGCAATGCTGGCGAGGTGAGTCCAGGGAGCGGCAAGCCAAAGCGCAAAACAACTGCCGGACAAAGCAATCAAAAAGGCGGCAATGTAAGCCGCGCGGCCAGTGATGAAAATTCGGAAAATCAACATCACGACGATCGTCGCGCAAAGCACCAACTCAGGGCCGAACGCCGCCAGACTGGAGTCGGCGGTCACGAGTTCGGTCGCCGATCCCTTGGTATCGACTATGAGGTCACTGACGAGTTCGTGCAGGTTTTCTGACATGAAATCTTCTCGGCTCGCCGGTGGATGCGGCGGCACGACATTCTTGATTCTCGTGCTTAGTCTCCGCTGCTGGTCGGCGCGGCGGCTTGTTTGAGGGGAAGGTTTGCCTGGTCGTCAGCCGGTGCGGGCTTGGCGGTGACCTGCTGTTGCTTGGGATTTCGGTCCGTGCCATCCGCAGTTTGCGTACTCGTCGCGCGAGTGGCGCTGGCGGTATCATCCCAAGGCCAATATGGCATGTGATGGCCTCGCCGGTTTTCTCTCGTCCAGTCCGCCAGTTCATCGGTCTGCCGATCAATCGAAGCGTCCATGAACTCCAACACCGTGGGAATTCTGTCGCCACTAGGAGTCGGAATGGAGTGCGGGAAGACTCCGAAAATAATCGCAAAGATGAACAGCGTCACGCCGACCGCAAATTCACGGCTGTTGATCGGTGTCAGTGCTTCCTCATGCGGACCCGTGTACTCGGCACCGAGATAGACTCGTTGTATGGTCCACAAGATGTAGGCCGCCGTGATGATCACGACCGAAGCGGAAACAATGGCCAGGAAAGGACTGTAATTCCAAACCGACAGCACCACCAACACTTCACCGATGAAGCCGCACAGCCCAGGCAAGCCGAGGCCGGCGAAAAAGATACCAATCGACAATGCCGTGTAGATCGGCATCTTGGAAAACAGCCCGCCGAACTCGTTGAGGTTTCGATGATGTACGCGGTCGTAAACAATGCCGACCATAAAGAACATGCCAGCCGAACTCACGCCGTGTCCAATCATCTGGAACATCGCGCCTTTGACGCCCATGTTCCAATAGTCCGCGTTGTAACCGTTGGCTCCAAACGCCGACCAAACTCCCAAACCAAGCACAACGTAGCCCATGTGGCTCACCGAACTGTAGGCGACCAGACGTTTGAAATCCGTTTGCGCCATCGCGGCAAACGCACCGTAAACCATGCTGATCACGCCGATGGCACAGACCAACAGCGCTAAGTCGCAACCGCCGGCCGGGCAAATCGGATAGCAGATGCGGATGATGCCGTAACCGCCCATCTTCAGCAGCACGCCCGCCAGGATCATCGAGATCGGTGTGGGAGCTTCGACGTGAGCATCAGGCAACCAGGTATGGACCGGCACCGAAGGTACTTTGATGGCGAAACCGATGAAGAGCAGAATGAACGCCCAGCGTTGCAGCGAGGTGCTAAAATTGTCCGTGTGCTGGCCAATGGCGGCCAAAGCCAGCAAATTAAACGTATGGACCGGCGCGTCAGACACGGCATCATCATCGTGCGCACCACTGGCGAGATTAACAATCAGCTTCGCGGATGTGTCGCTACTGGCTTTGATCGCCCGTTGAACGTCAGCCAGTGTGTTTTGATCCGGGTGGACGGCGACTACCACGGCGTCCTGCCCCTGGTCGAACCACGCACTAGTGGAATCCCCTTCAGCGCTGGGCAGCAACCGCAATGATGTTTCGCCCTTGGCGGCCTCGATCACCAATTGCCCGCCCTGAACGTTATCTCGGAAGATCCCCATCTGGGCTTCTTCGCGCTCGCTGACGCGCAGATCTTTCCAAACAACGGCGACCTGCTGATCGCCATAAACTTCTGAGACTTGAGCCACGCTACGCAGATCGCTGTTGAAGTAAAGCAGCAGAATCGCAATCAGCATCAACACACTGCCGACCAACGTATACAAGAAGAACTTGATGGCGGCGTATTCCCGGCGAGGACCACCCCACACACCGATCAAAAAGTACATCGGCAGCAGCATAACTTCCCAGAAGACATAAAACAGGAAGAAGTCGAGCGCCACGAAAACGCCCAGCATGCCCGTTTCCAAGAATAGAAACAACACACAATAGGCTTTGATGTGCTTGTTCAGGCTGGGGGTCCAACTGGCAGCCATCGCCAGCATGCTGATGAAAGAGGTCAGCATGATCAGCGGTAGGCTAATCCCATCGATACCGATGAAGTAGTTGATACTGAAGGATGGTATCCAGGCCTCGTTGAGGTACGACTGAATATGGGCATCCGCGCGATTAAATTCCACGGCGGCCACGATGGTCAGCACAAACACAATGGCCGTCACCGCGAAGGTCAACATCCGACACGCTTCCGGAGCCAATTTTGGAATCAGCATCAACAGAAAAGCCGCGACGGCGGGCAGGAAAACGATGGCCGTTAACAACAAGTTGTCCATAGGATCACTAACAACTTCTTATAGGAAGCTAATCAAAACAAATAAAACCACGGTTCCAAGCACAATAAACATCACGTATTCACGCAGGCGGCCGCGTTGAACCTGCCGCAAGGCAACCCCAATGCTGTACGTCCAACTGGCGAACAGATTGACAAACCCGTCGACAATCGTCTGGTCGGCCACTTTTTCCCAAGCGTTGGAAAACACGCGGACACCCCAGGCGAGCGAGTCGATCAGGCGATCCAGCACGCGCTTATCGAAATTCGCCGCCAACCGCGCCAACACATGGGCCGGACGCACGAAGAGGAAATCGTACAGTTCGTCGAACCACCACTTGTTAATCAAGAATCGGTGGACGCTCTTGAACTGGTTTCGCGCGTCAACCGGGTCGAGCCACTTGAACCAGTAGAACGCCGCGGCCAAACCCACTCCGCCCACTCCCGCGAAGAATGCGATCATCGTCACGAACGCCTTTTTCGCGAACTGATCGCTGTGAATATAGTGTTCGTTGGGAACGTCCAACGTCATCAACTGGGCCTTGCCGGCGGCGGGAAACGTGCCGTGATCGCCGTGCGGCGCCGTGCCGGGATGTCGCGCTTGCTCCAAGAGATTGCCCAAAGTAAGGTCGTGCAAATCATCGGCCGCCCACCAGATGATCGTTACCACCAACAGCAATCCGCTCAGCGCGGCCGGCACGTAAAGCAAATTCTTATTGACGGGCGGATGATCCGATTGCTCGGCCGACGCCCTAAACCAAAGCGCCGCTCCGCCCGTGATCAGCAGGCAAATCAACGCGCCGATCAAACCTGAGGGCAAGCCGCCGAGGAACTTGACCGGTTCGGGGCTCCAAGCCACGCTGATCGCGAACACCGACAGAATAACCAGCGGAACGTACATCACGGGCGGCGATTCATGTGCGTGGTCGTACCGATGCGCGTCGCGCGGTTTGCCGAGGAAGGTCAAAAACCACATCCGGAACATATAGAAGGCCGTAATCACCGCACCGCCGGCAGCCATGCCGAAAAACGCGGGTGCCCAAGGGGCGTTACGGGATTCAACAAAGTTGGACTCCATGAACGACCAAGCCTGTTCGAGGATGGCGTCCTTCGAGTAGTAACCGCTCAGCCCAACCACCAACGGCACGCTGGCACCAATTATCGCCAAGCAGCCGACCAGCATGGTGAAACCGGTCACGGGCATTTTCTTCAGCAATCCGCCCATCTGGGGCATCTCGTTCGTGTGGACGGCATGAATCACCGAGCCAGAACACATGAACAGCAAGCTCTTGAAGAAGGCGTGCGTAATCAGGTGCATCAAACCGGCGACCCAACCGCCAACGCCCAAAGCCAACATCATGTAACCAAGCTGGCTGACCGTGGAATAGGCGAGTACCCGTTTAATATCCGTGGCAGTGATCGCGATCGTGGCGGCCATAAACAAAGTGATGCAGCCGATCACGGCGATCACCAGCAATACTTCCGGCGCAAAGACCGGATAAAACCGACCCACCAAATAGACGCCGGCGGCGACCATCGTTGCCGAGTGAACCAGCGCCGAAACAGGCGTGGGACCCTCCATCGCATCGGGCAGCCAGGTATGCAGCGGGAACTGGGCACTCTTGCCCACGCATCCGCAAAAAATGCCAATGCCGGCGATGATTAATAGGCCGTAGCCGAATCCCTCATCTCGCCATTTGCCATCTATCCGGGATGCAATCTCAGACTCTGACGCCATTTGGACTTGTTCGGGATCGTCAGGATATTGCTTCCAGTAATCCTCGTAGACGGCGTCGATTTCCCGCTGCGCCGCGTAGCGAACCATCCCCTCGGGGACCGTCAGCGCGTAAGCATGAAGTTCGTGGCCGTGTTCACCGTGGTTCTCTTGGCCGTGATGTTCCTGGCTCTCGTGATCTTCGTGCGACTTTTTGGGAGTCGGGCGTACCTGGCTGAAGATGCCGACTTCCGTTACCTCGGCGGTATCGTGAAAACTGCCGTCTGCGTCGTAGTCGATATCTCCAAAGGCAAACGTCCCGCAGCCGCTCCAGAGCGCCATCAGGCCGATGATCATGCCGAAGTCGCCAACGCGGTTGACGATAAATGCCTTGTTAGCCGCGTTCGAAGCGCTCTTCCGTTCGATATAAAAGCCGATCAGGAAATACGAGCAGATGCCCACCAGTTCCCAAAAAACGAAGACCATCGCGATGTTGCCGGCCAGCACCAATCCCAGCATGCTGAAACAGAACAGCGACAGATATTGAAAAAAGCGAAAATAGCGGCCCGGCCGATGCAAATGGGACCCGTCGCCGGTCGTGACTTCATGATCGGTTACTTCATGCAACTCTTCATGCATGTAGCCGATCGCGTAAAAATGAATGCACGAAGCAATCAGCGTCACCATACAGAACATGCAAATGGTGAGTGTGTCGATATAGTAGCTGATCGTCAGCCGCAACTTGCCGAACTGACCCAGCAAATAATAGTCACCCGTGTAAGCCGTCTTTTCCTGTTCATGGCCGTGACCATGGTCTTTGGCTTTATCGTTTTCGGAATCGGCGGAGGAAGAACCCTCTCCCGACCCGCTTTCTTCGGACGACTCGTTTTCTTCCTTGAAGGAAACCAGCGAAGCCGTCGGCGTGGTCCGATCTTCTTCGATCACCCGCGCGTGGCCGCCAGCATGTTCCTCGCCGTGCCCGCGGGCGGGCCAGTGGTGTTGCAGCCAAATCCCCAGCGAGGTGAACGATAGAATGAGTGACGCCAGAATTGCGCCGGTGGCGATCCAAGAACCGCTGCCAAACGCTTTGCCAATTCGCGGATAAGCGCACAAAATGAACGCGAACGAGAACAACGGCAGCAGCGTTGCCAGCAACAACAACCATTTCAAAGAGGAAACGTCTAACATCAGCCCTTCAGGTCGTCCGCCCGATCCACATCAATGCTTGAATGGTTGTTGTAAAAGTTTAACGCAATGGCCAGGGCCACCGCCGCTTCGGCCGCCGCCAGGACGATCACGAACAAGGCAATCAATTGCCCGTCCAAACCGAGTGTTTCGGATCGCAGATACTTGCTGCCAAAGGCGATGAAGTTAATGTTCGCGCCGTTCAGCACCAATTCGACCCCCATCAGAATCCCCAGCGCGTTCCGTTTCGTGGCCATGCAGACCGCGCCGATGACAAACAGCACAGCCCCGACCACGAGGTAATGAGAAACGGTGACTGGTTGAGTGAGATCCATGAGGCAGTGATTTGAATTGAAACCGACTTTTGGTAAAAGTGATCTAACTTTCTTCCGCCGACGCGCTAACTCGTTTTTTCGCTCGTGCAAGATACCCCGCGCCGATCAACACGACTAGGAGGTGGACGGAAACAATCTCGAAGGGCAACAGGTAGCCCGACAGGCCCGACCGCCGCACCTCGTCTTCTTCGGTTAGCCGTTCCGTGTGCGCCCCCAGCATCGTCACGCCGAGTTGAGTTGTATCTTCCACATCGAGGCGAGTGACCTGATCGCGATCCTGCCGAGGCTGCGACCAGCTTTCCACACCCAAGGCGGCCGTCACCAGCACCATCAACAAACTGCCGCCGACAAAACAGGCGATCACCCATTCACCACCACGCGTTTTCATCGAGATGAATGACTTTTGAGCCGTCAGCATCACGCCGAAGATCAACAGCACTAACGTGCCGCCGACATAGATCATTAACTGCATGGCACCGACAAATTCAGCACCCGCTAGAAAAAACAAGCCCGAGGTGGCTCCCAACGACAACACCAGGAAAAACGCCATGCGGACGATATTGTTCGAAAACAGCACACCCAAGCCGAACCCGCAGGCCAGCAAAGCGAAGAATGCAAAGAAAAACGTGTGCCAGTCGATGAAGGCGAGCAAAATCATCGGTCTTCCTCCTTCAACGCCAGGCGATCTTCACTAGTTGTTTCGGATTCGTCAGGTTCAACGAGATCCTCGGCCCAATGTTCACGCACCTGACCTCGACGCATGGCAGGTAACAGGTCGTTAGGCGACCAACGAACAACCGTTTGCCAAAACAGCACACCAATAAAGCAAAAGGCCGCAATCGGAACGCAGTACTTAAGACAGGTGGTGATAACTTGATCAATACGTAAGCGAGGGAAGGTCCAGCGAACCCAAATCATCGCGATGACGCCGATCGACGTCTTGGCAAGGAAGTTCACGACGCCAGCCAGATTGCCAACGATATACCAGACCGTGGAATTCTCCCACTGCATCGCGCCGCCGATCCAAGTAAAGATCGGAATCGGACCGTGCCACCCGCCGAAAAACAATGTTGCCGCCAACGCGCTGACCAAGATCATCGATCCGTACTCGGCCATGAAAAAGATGCTCCAGCGAATTCCGGAGTACTCGGTATGAAAGCCAGCCACCAGTTCACTTTCGGCTTCCGCCAGATCGAACGGAGCGCGATTTACACTGGCCGTAGCGCAGGTGAAATAGACCCAAAAGATAATAAACGTGAATGGATCGTGAAAAACGAGCCAATTCGTGAACAGGCCCGCTTGCATATTGCCAATGGTGACCAGATTCATCGTTCCGCAAATCAGCACCGGCACGACAACACACAATCCAAGCGGCACTTCATAGCTGACGACTTGAGCCGCTTCACGCATGCCACCGAACAGTGACCACTTCGACCCGGAACCGTAGCCGGCCAAAATCACGCCGAACACTTCCAGGCCCAAAACGGCCAAGATGAAGAACACCGCCACATTGATATGCTGAGCCACCCAACCATCGGCGAACGGCAATGCCAAAAACGCCGTGGAGCTGGCGGCCAAACTCAAATAGGGAGCCAACTTGAACAGCATCGCGTCGGCTTCGCCCGGCATGACATCTTCTTTTGCAATCAGCTTGATGCCATCGGCCAAACCCTGCAGCCAGCCAAACTTGCCGCCAACACGGGTTGGCCCCAACCGATCTTGAATGCGCCCGGACACCTTTCGCTCGGCCCAAATAAAGACCAAGGCACCCACCGCCACCACCTGGATCAGCAAAAACCATTTGATAAAGGCAGTCACCAGGTGAGCCAGCAGATTGGGAAGACCGCATGTCTTCTCAAAGAAATCGGCCATCGAGCGAACGGTATCATCCTGTTCAACGGAAGCTGCCTTTGTCACGGCCATCGACGAAGAATCATCGGCCGCTTGCAAATCGCCAGCGAATATGCCTAGCGCAACCACTAGCAAGGCGACGATCGCGGCGAAGCTTCGAAGTGTGAGAGAGCTATTAAACATTTAAGTATGCGTGGGCCCTGCGTTAGCGATCTATTTCACCCATCACGACATCCAACGAACCGACGACGGCCGGCACATCGGCAATCAGACAATTTTTACACAGTTCGTGAGTCACCGAGAGATTGCAAAACGAACTACTGCGCGCACGAACGCGCCAGGGAATCGACGAGCCATCGCTGACCAAATAAAAACCCATCTGTCCGCGCGGTGCTTCGGTTTCCAGGTAGACCTCGCCTTTGGGCAGCTTTTGCGTCAACTTGATCGGAATTCCCCAATCGCCCGCGGCCGTGCTATAGCGGTCGATCGCCTGCCGCACGAGATCGATCGCCTGCAGCACCTCGATCATGCGTACAAAGAATCGATGCCAACAATCACCCAGCACGGCTTCACGCGGAACTGCCGGGTAGTTGTGATCGCGGGGATAATGGCCGTCTTTTTGCACGGCAACCTCAAAGGCATAGCCGTCATACATCTCGGTGTACCGCTCTTCGCCATCGCGCCGCAAATCATAGTCCACGCCGCTGCCACGCAGCACCGGACCCGTGCATCCATAGTCGATCGCCATTTCGGCCGACATCACACCGATATTGGCCGTTCGCTTGATGAAGATCGCATTCTCGGTCAGCAGTGTGTGATACTCGCGAATCATCGGCACGAACTGCGTCAGAAATTCTTCGCACTTTTGCAACCAACCTGAAGGCAAGTCCGCGGTCGCCCCACCGGCGGTGAGGTAACTGTACGTGAGCCGCGCGCCACACGCCTCTTCGAACAGATCGAGAATTTTTTCTCGCTCGCGAAATGCGTAGAGGAACGGACTAAACGTGCCCAGGTCGAGCCCATAAGCGCCCATGCCGACCAGATGGCTGGCGATACGTCCCATCTCGCAGATGATGACCCGCAAGTGCTTCGCCTTCTCCGACAACTGATGGTCGAGCAGTTTTTCGACCGCCATCGACCAGCCCAGATTCATGTTCATCCCGGCCAGGTAGTCCATGCGGTCGGTATAGGGAATCCACTGGCGCGGCGTGATATTTTCGCCAATCTTTTCGGCACAACGATGAAGATACCCAATATGCGGCGTGACTTCGGAGACGATCTCGCCATCCGTCCTCAGCACCAACCGCAACACTCCGTGCGTACTCGGATGCTGCGGTCCCATATTGACCAGCATCTCGTCCGTGCGGACGTCGAATTCAACAATGCGGGGATCTTCGAGGTTGGTGGCCATAAAAGCTGTCTAAGTTTTTACCTGCAATTCGTGACCCAACAATCAACGCCCACGAATACCGTGATACTCCAGCGGCATTTCGTAATCTTTGCGAAGCGGATATCCGACCCAATCTTCCGGGCACAAGATTCGGCGCAGATCGTGATGCCCCAGAAAATTCACGCCCGACAGATCAAAGACCTCCCGCTCGTGCCAGTCGGCCGTACGCCACACACCCGAAACGGTGGGCACCTCGGGCAACGCTCCCTCCGCCTCATCCTTCCAGCGCGGCAGCTTTACCTTGATCACGATCGAATGCTTTTTTTCGATGCTGGAAAGATGGTAAACAACTTCGAGATGGGGTTCCCAATCGGCCTTGGCCGCTTTTTTGGGATCGGCGTGAAAGTAGTCGACCACGGTGATGCAATTCAGCATGTCGAACCGCAGATCCGCGTCCTGCTTCAAGTACTGACACACTTCAACCAACCCATCCGGGGATACTTCGATCCACGGATCGATGGCCTCCAGATTGGAGCCGGTGACTTTGTCACCAAACCGACTTTCTAATCGCTGAAGAAATCCGTCGCCACTCATGTCAAATTCAACTGATCTAAAGGGTCAATTCATCAACAACGCCCAACACTAGGCTGACAACACCGGTTCGTTGACATCAGCCGGCGGCCCGCGCTCGCTGCGCTGTGTCCGCTCGGCCTGCACGGACCGAACCCAATCCAAGTCGCCACGCTTCCAAACGTAAAAGAATCCAACCATCAGCACGACAAAAAACACGCCGATGTCAAAGAGTGAAATCAATGCCAATTGCCGTGAGCCTTGTTGAACAATTTCCTCCGGTGGCAATGGCTTGGTGCCTAGCGAAGCGGGAGTGTTTTGCGGGAGGCGAATCTCTCCGCGAACTCCCATCTCCCGATAAAGAGCTTTCGCATCGGCCGTCAGGGCGGATCCTTCGACCACGACCAATTCCGGATCGGCCATATTCGTCGCCTTGCCGAAGACCGTGGCCCAAGGGAAGAAGAACGCGACTTCCACGTCGAAGATAATGAACAACAGTGCCACGACGTAGAACCGCAGGTCAAATTGGACAAAGCTAGAGCCAATCGCGGGTTCGCCGCACTCGTAGATCTCCAGCTTCTCTTCATGCGGATCGCTGGGTCGCACGAATCGGCCAATCAGCAGATTGGCAAAAACGAATAGGAAACCCGCACCAAAAAAGAGTGCGAGATAGGCGACAATTCCTAGGGAGGCCGCGACCGGATCGGGGGACATGGCGGATGATTGTGATCTGAGCGTGAAAATCTTTTTCACAAACTCTTTTGCGAAAAACGCATTCTAGGTAGACCGATTACTTTTTCAAGGCGGCTGTGGCAAATTGTCGCATTAATTACCATCGCCGGGGTTCGAGGTCTCGCCCGCAAGTGAATTTGGCAAAGCAGCGGGGCATTTAAGGGGGAAGCACCGGGAAGGCATCCTTGCTTTGGAGGCGGCCCGTTGAGCCCAGAGGAAGCGAGTCCGCAAGGTCAAGAAACGAAAAAGGCTCCGCCGGGGAAGGCGGAGCCGTAGTGATCGTCCTCGTATTATTCCGTGTTTGCTATTTGCCCACGGAACGCCAGCCGCTGGAGTCCCACTTCGATTTGTTGGGCTGAGCTTGAGCGGGCCTGCGGATTTCGGGTTCCACGTGGTTGACGATTGAAACGGGCGCGTAGCCGCTTGTCTTCCGGCGCGGAATGAGTGCCGTTTTGTCGCGCGGATCCAACAACATGGGAGCCGGCTTGAGGGCGGGGGCTGGCTGGTCCGCGTCCGGATCGGGTACGGGCACTTGGACACGGCGAGTTCGTTGTTCGACATTCGGAAATCGCAGCAGAGGCGTTGGATTTCCCGACGCCGTTTTCGTCTCGGATGTACCTATCGGATTGCGGCTGGCCGATCCTTCCCTGGGTGTCGGGCTGAGGCTCGGTCGTTGGTCGGCCGGTGTTGGCGAAATCTGAGTTCCGGGCACGGCCGAACCGGGAGCGCTGGGCACAATCGTTGCCGGGGCCATTGTCGAAGGAATGGTCGTCGAGGGAATCGGCGAACCGATCACCGACGAACCGCCTGAACATGACGAGCAACCCGAACCCAATACCGGTGCGAATGACGCCCCTGACGAGTAGTTGGTCGTTCCACATCCACACCCCGTCG
>JAJDEH010000238.1 GCA_029259935.1 Planctomycetota bacterium | reverse complement strand
CCGCTCTCAACCGCTCTCCCTCCCGACGAGAGCAGCCGCGAACACGATCAAACAAAAAAAGACCCATCAAAATCCAGGCGCCAGCACGTCGCAATCGTGTGCGGCCACCTTAAACCGACAGCCCCCTGCGCGGGAATGACGGCTAAATGATCGAATCATGCAAATACTTCTGAACGACGAAACGAACGAAAATCAAATTCTTGGAGTCGTCGTGCCGAAGCCTTCTCTGGAACGCCCAGAAAAACCATGGCGTGGTTGAGCGGCCAGTGGACTGTTGCGACAATGTCAAGACCTGTGGTTGCAATACTCGCGGCGAGCCCAGGTCTGTTTAGGCGGCGGATTTCGCAGCCATAGGCGGTCCAATCGAATGGCAACCGTGGGTGCCTTGATATACAGTGAACTTGTGCCCTTGGTGGAAGCCATCTTGATGGGTTTGACTAAACCTAGGAGAAGACTCATGACGTTCGTTCGTCGATTCGTTCTGTTTACCGTCGGCTTGATCATCGTCGGCACCGTGTTCGCCGATCTGGCGACCGGTTTTTTCGTGCCGACTGAATCCAAGGTGACCGAATTGGTGCCAGGCGTCTTCTTTCGGAAAGCACAAACGGCCCCCGAATTTACCGGCTGCAACCAGGGTTGGGTCGTCTTCGAGGATTTCGTGCTGGTCATCGACGCGAACTTTCCCAATCAGGCGGAAGAAGTGATCAAGCTGATCCGCGAACAAACCGACAAGCCGATTCGCTACATTTTCGATACGCATCACCACGGCGATCATGCGGACGGAAACATGAAGTACACCGAGCAAGGCGCGATCGCGGTCGCTTCGGAACGCAGTCGCCCGATGTTCGAATCGATTGGCCAAGCCGGTTTTGAAACCGGGAAAAAAGAGAAACCTGAAGAATACGGGAAACTCGAGTACGAAATGCCGTCGGTCTACTTCCCGCATCGCATGGTCATCGACGATGGGACTCAGCGCGTGGAACTGCTGCACTTTGGGCATGGCCACACTGTCGGCGACGCCGTGGCCTGGCTGCCCAAGCATGGCATCCTGTTTTCGGGCGATGCCTGCGTGAACGGTGCGTTCAACTACATGGGCGAAAGCGATACCCAAAGTTGGATCACGGTGCTCAACGCCATGGACGAGCTACCGGTTAAGGTTGTCGCTCCCGGCCATGGCGAGATGGGCGACAAGCAGGTGATCCGCAACCAACGCCGTTACTTCATCGAGCTACGACGCGCCATCAAGAATCTGATCGACGACGGCAAATCGCTGGACGAAATCAAGAAAGAAATAGATGTTCCCTTTTTCAAGGAGTGGGCGGGTGTCGACGTAAAAACTCGCATCGGTAATATCGAGCACGTGTACGGCGAACTGTCGAAGCCCAATCCGTAGGCCTGCCGCGAACGGGCCATTCATCAACCGATGCGTTAACGAAGGAATTCGGCGTGAACACAAACAGGCTTTTCTCGCTGGCGTCAGCCATGGCCCTCCTTTCGTTTGCCCCCGTGGCGACTTCGTTCGCGGACGGCACGGATCCCAAACCCAACGTTCTATTCATATCCATCGATGACTTGCGCCCCGAATTGGGCTGCTACGGGGTCAAGGAAATCAAGACGCCCAAAATTGACGCCCTCGCGGCAAGCGGCGTCACCTTTAATCGTGCTTACTGTCAGTTAGCCGTCTGCAATCCTTCGAGGGTTAGCCTCTTGACTGGGTTGCGGCCAGACTCGTCCAAGGTCTGGGATCTGGCCACTCGCTTTCGACACACGGTCCCCGACGTCGTCACTCTGCCGCGACAGTTCAAGGATCACGGTTACCACTCCGTATCGTTCGGAAAGATTTTTCACAACCCGTGGCCCGACAACGAATCATGGAGCGAACCACACCACTGGCCGAAGGCGAGTTCTCTTTGGTCGGACGAAGCTCGGAAGCGACGCACTGCTTTCCAAGCAAAGATGCGTGCGGACGGAAAGCCCGCCAAGGCGATCAGCCGGATTCGCTCACAAGCCACGGAAGTCGTCGATGTTGCCGACCAGGATCACATCGACGGGGCGATTGCCGAGCAAGCTCTTGTGGCGATGAGGAAGTTGGCTAAACGAGATCAGCCGTTTTTCCTCGCGGCTGGTTTTATTCGTCCTCATCTGCCCTTCGTGGTGCCGCGAAAGTATTGGGAACTCTACGACGAAAGGACCATTCCGGTCGCGTCGATTCCCTTTCTTCCACGGAAGGCTCCTCGGTTCGCAATGAATACCATGTATGAGCTGCGGGACTACATGGATTTCGTTGGTACGCCGGCACCCCATCAAGGCTCGCTTTCTGAACAGCAACAGCGGCAACTTAAGCACGGCTATTACGCGTCGGTCAGTTTCATCGACACACTTGTTGGACGCCTGCTTGCGGAACTCGACTCGCTTGGACTGTCCGACAACACCATCGTCGTGTTGTGGGGAGATCACGGCTGGAAACTCGGTGAACACAACAGTTGGTGCAAGCAAACCAATTACGAAATCGACACCCGCGCGCCGTTAATCGTGCGAGTACCCCGCGCCAAGGCTAACGGCCAAACCACCAACGCGCTGGTCGAATTCATCGATGTGTACCCGACCCTTTGCGAACTTGCCGGCTTGCCATTGCCTAAGCATCTGGAAGGCAAGAGTGTGACGCCGCTGCTGTCGAACCCTGATCAACCTTGGAAGCAAGCCGCGTTCAGTCAGTTTCGACGTCAAGATGGCAAGATTCCGTTGATGGGCTACGCCATGCGGACCGATCGCTATCGCTACGTGGAATGGCAGGACCGCCGCAACCGCAAGATTGTCGCCACGGAACTGTACGACCATCAGCATGACGCGTCCGAGGATACCAATCTCGCGGGACAAGCAAAGAACAAGCCGCTGCTGGCGGAACTTAGCCGCAAGATGTGGGCTACGTTGCCGCGGCCCCCGCAATACGTTCCATAAAAGAGGTTGAAAAGTGCCCAAGCGCCGGGATGAACCGGATGGGAGTTGGGAATGCAAGGGCCCCATGGAGAGGTTCTAGCTCGCCACTTTTGGATTCCCGCCTGCGCGGGAATGACGGACGCGCAGAGAGCCAGACATCATCCCAAACTCGCAAGATCGCAATTCTTTATGTTGCCGAAACATTTCGACGAATGAAAATTGTTATTCGCAATTACCTGTCTGGCAGTTTCCTGCTTGAAAGCGAACCGAATGCGTGGGACGCGATCGTCATTCTTGACTCCCGCATCGCACACACGGACTTCGTTGCCCAACACGCACGGCGACATCTCTATTTGCGATTTGATGACGTTACCGCCGCCATGCACGGCCAGCGGCTACCAACCGCCGCGGATATTCGTTCCGCGCTTGACTTCGCCGCCGATTCAAACAACCTGATGGTCTGCTGCCGCGCGGGCCAATCACGGAGCGCTGCAACTGCGTTCCTGATTTGCTATCAACGGCTCGGCCCTGCTGCCGCATGTCGATTATTGAATCCTGAACGTCATATTCCCAACTCGTTAATCGTCGATCTCGGCGCGCGGATCATCGACGAACGTTCCGTCGTCCAGGCATTCACCGAATGGCAGGCCAAGTACAGACGCGTTAAACTGTCTGATCATTTGGATGATATCGAACGCGAATTCGATGAACTGGAACTTCGCGGCGCTCGAAATCGTATCGTCAAAGCGTAATTCGGCCACTCGTTTGCAATCCGGAGTAAAAATCCATGGGCGATCTATCCCCCTTCAAGCTATCTGAAATTGCCGATGGCGAGGACGTGACTTACTACTTGTCAACGTCGGCGTTTGAGGAATACGAAGAAGCGTTCCAAGAGTGCGGCTACGAAGGCGGCGGATACGATTGGGAGGCGATCGCGCGTCAAGTCATTCGAGCAATGGCTCCGGACTTAGAGGGTCGAGTTCGCTTCGACCCGGAAGGCAGCATGTTTACCGCCTACGGCTCGGACCGCGATGCCCTATTGGAACTGGCCGCGAAAATGCAGCAGGTTCTGGCGGACAAGCAAATGCTGGTTGACACGATCAACGCGGCGGACCCGGATTGGTTCGACTAATGTGCGTGCATCCCTTTGATCTCAAGCGGCCTAGCTGTTCGTGTGTCCGCGGCGTTTCGGGCACGAGGATTTTCCTCGTGCGGCTGGCGACGCATTTCAAAACGAGTTACAAAGGCATTCATCGTCTTGAGGTTGGGGATAACTAATATGAACCTTGTCACTGATGAGCAAAGAGTGGCGATTTTCCACAGGATAGTGGAAGAATTCGGTGATGGCGAACTGTTGGTGGACAAGTGTCTGTTTGACCAGATCACACGGCTACCAACAGGATTCTCCGCCGATCGCATGAAGGTAGGCGACGCTGTCTCAACCATTACCGATCCTAGCGTGATCGTACTTTTAGACACCCACCCCAACGATCGAAAAAACGCCGAAGTGGTTGCAGAGTACATCGGCGAACGAGACGCCTTTGCATTTCGATTGTCGAAAAATAAGGTTGCAAACGTGCTTCAGTTTGACGAGTGCGACAGCAATGTGCGGGGCGTAGTGGAAAGGTGCAAGAAGGGTTGATGGGGCGACGGAGCTGTCATCGTGAGGGCGGTGAGTCACTATGTTCAAGATGGCGTTAGTTATTCGAGATGAATCGAAGCTGTCTCCAGTTGACATCGATGGGGAAGGCTATTCCGAAGAACTGGATAACGAACTCACCGTTCTGTCAGATGTTTGCGATGCGTTGCACGAAATTAACGCCGTGGCCTTCAATGTTGCGGGATTCGGTCAAGATGTCTGGCCCGTAGACGTGAGAACCGATCTTCTGACAATCCTGGACCAGATTCCAGACGCGCTGTCAGCAATGCGATGCAATGAACAGTTCACATTGGACTTCTTCGAGCAAGGAATTGAACGCAAGCTGACGTTTATTATCCTCAACGATCAGCGGCTGACAGTTCGATGCACGTCGCGAACGGAATGGGTGCCTGATCCGGTGAGTTACGAAATGCCCAAGTCTGAAATGCAATTCATGAAATCGCAGCTTGCCAGACAGTTTCTTAGGCTCTCGAGACAAGTGTGCCCCAAGCTTGTTCGCCATCCGTATTTTTTCGAATGGATCAAGCAGTTACGCCTCAAGCCACAATCTTGATTGAATGTAAACTGAGCGTCCGATCGTTCAACCTGCAGGCCCCCAGCGGGCGAAAGGTGGACGTCAAGTTTGTACCAAACTAGCTGTTCATGATCGACAAAGTGGCGGGTGCCCGAGGATGCGCCACGCCCGCCGATCGCTCCATTCGATGCCGAGTACGCCAAGAAGCACCAACAAGCCTCGGCAAGATACTTGGACGTGCCGGTCGTTGCTAAGTCAGTAGGTCCTCAGAATCATCCCCAACGGACGCCGTGGCCTCGCTGTTCCCATCGGAAAACGGCGAGGGGACGTCTTCATCGAGTGGGAAAATCGGTCGGACGCAATTCTCGAACGGCAGTGATTTTAGGTTGGCGCTGGTCGAGCCTGCCACGTCGACGGACACAATCAGACGGGCGATCGATTCGTACCAGGTGCGGAATCCGTTGGGCGATTTCACGACGACTAAATCAAAGTCGGCTGGGTCCAGGCCGTGGGCTTGGAAAACTCGACGGCCCACGACGTAGACGGGGTGCTGTGTGACTAGGATGTGCAGCGAACCGGCCACCAGGACCGCCACGCGGCCCGCTTTTCCTTGCGTTCCGTTTTCATATTCGAAGTCGCCATCATGCAGGCTCTTTACTTGGGCTGATACGCGAACTGGAGTGAATCGTCCGCGGTCTCGCGTTCCGCCAAGATCGACACTCACCTCCGCACCGACACCTGCTTCGAACGCGCAAGAGGTGGCCAGTTCGTCCACGATCGGAATCAGCGCGCGTTTGGTGAACTTGTGGTCCAACAGTCCCTTGAGAATCGCGTTGCTGTCGCCCGACGCGCCGCTGGCGGTGGCATCGGCGGCGTCCGAAAAGACGACTAGCCCGTCGGTCTCTTCTGCTTGGCGAATAGCCCGGTCGAGCGGCGTGAGTTGGGCTTGAAACCGTTCCCGATTCTCCCACATGAACCGCCCGATGCGTTCGGCCGCTTGCCGCGCGCCGTTTGGATCGTTGTTCGTGGTTACAAGCACGTTGGATTGCAACGCTGGCACGTCGGTAAACGCATTGCCGATGATGACGCCGGCGGCGAGCCCGCTCGCGCTGTCTTCCACCGCCTGGCACATGCGAATGGCCTCGCCAAAGCGACCCGTGGCGGTTAGCAGTTCATCACCGCGAACCAACATCGGCAGTTCGACGCGAGCGACTGTCGGCTTCGCATGTTCGTCAAGCAAACGCAGCAAATTCTTCGCGGCTCGCTCGCCAGTTTCGTAATGGTCGGTATGCGGATAAGTGTGATAAGGAACCAAGATATCGGCCGCGGCAACCAATCGGTCGGTGATGATCGCGTGCAAATCGAGCGACACGACGATCGGAATCTGGCCCAAGACCTCGCGAACCTCGCCCAACACCCGCCCTTCGGGATCGCCTTCGCTTTCGCCCGCCATCGCGCCGTGAAAACACAAGTAAGCGGCGTCAACGGGCCCGGCGTTTTGAATCGCCTCCACGATTTCGCTCAGCAGACGATCCAGGTCGGCCGTCGAGATCGGCCCGCCTGAAACAGCGTCGGCGGCCATGGTGGGCACGATTTCAATGTCGCCGGCGCGATCGAACGTGTCGAAGGCCCCGGACAGTTCGGTCTTCGTGCCTCGATATTCGGACACGAGTTCGCGGCCTCGTGAAATGCGAAAATCGTCATAGCAGGTCGGCGCGGGGTTAAACGTGGCGGTTTCCTGCTTTAGGTGCGCTACTAAAATTCGCCGGGGCATGTTGTATTTCGAGGAGTCACTGGAGAATGGCGGACGTGCTTGCGCCTATCGCGGTTTTCGCAAGCAGCATTTTTTGAACTTCTTGCCGCTACCGCACGGGCAGAGGTCGTTTCGCCCGACACGCGGAGCGTCATTTTGAATGGTCACGCTTGGTTCAACGGATGGCTCTGGTTCAGTGGTTTGCTTGAGTTTTGCAAACGGATCCCTTCCACTGGCCTTGGCCATTGTGTAACGCCTTCCTAATTCCTCCATTTCCGCTCGACGCTGAGCCCGAACCCGTTCTCGTTCCTCTATTTCTGCTTGCCACTCTGGTTCTTCAGGGATATCAATGCCCAAGACTCGCGCCACGGGCAAGAGAGATTCTCCCAACGAGTCCAACTTTCCATCGTAACAGAAACGAATTTGCTCAAGGGCGATCTCGACTCCCCGCGCCGAAAAGAGGCGGCAGAGTTGCCCGCAGAGCCTGGTGCGAATGGACATGTCCTCTTCGGCTTCAAGCAAGGCCAGAATCGCTGTTTCGGAATCTTGGTGCTTGATATCGCCCAGGACTCCCAGCGAGTAGTTTTTGAAATTCCATGAATGTTTCGCGAATGCCGACTGAATTAACCGGACCGCTTCCGGATCGCCGATCTTACCGAGCGCGATGGTTGCGCGTTCTAGAAGGTAATCCGCGTCGATTTGGTAGAGATCGACCAACAGGGGGACAGCCTCCCGTATACGCCGCTCTCCGATCAAGTCGACAAGAAAGACCTCCATCCACCCGCTTTCTTCAGCCGATTTGAGCATCTGGCAGATGGCCTCGGTACCTGGCTCGGCGTGGGACGCGAGGATGGCGACCAAGTCGTCGAGATAGCCGAAGTCAATATCATCGACGTACTGATCTTCTTCTGAACTCTCGGCGCGGTTCTGAAGGTCGATCCACAATTCACTCGACGACTGCCTGGAAAACTTTTGCCGCCGCTGAAAGGAAGTGGCGGTTTGAGGCATCAGATTAGGCACGTCGAGGATGGTCGCCTCGTGAGAAATTTGCAATTCAACCGGTGCGTTGGCGATCGTCCGATTGAGGTTCAAAATGGCAGCGGAATCGGTAGCTGTCCCAAGCGTATCCAAAACATCGTCCATCGACGCGGCATCGAGCGCGAACTGGCTGGAAAACGCGAGACCCACGATGTCTTCGTCCGCCCCGTACGTCCGAAATGCCTGCAGGATCAGCGGAACCAATTCAACGTCCCGTGACCATGTGCCATGGAAATAACGCACGGCAGCTTTGCGCACCGTGCGATCTTGATGAACCAAAAGAGGTTTGACTTCCTTCGCCGTCAACATGAGAGGCTCCTTCCTACATGAACCGTTTCGCAGAGTAGTGGACCGGACGGCGTCATCAGACGACTGAAACGCGCGATTGTCAAGTCGCCTTTTTGAACATTTCTCCTTCGCACATGATTTAGTGGAATCCCATATCGTGAGGCTGGCGTCGGCCACCGCCCGCGGCTGGTGTTCTCACGTCTTGTCCGTTGTTTCTCGTCGGTTGCTGGTAAGTTGTGGCGTGTCGTTGATGAAGGTGGTGGGGAACCCGACGCGTTCCCCCCTCCTGCTGGCAGCGTGAGGGTTCCATAGTTACGATGGGATAGCAGTGAACAATTTGCACCTTCCATCGTCGAGCTAACCCATGCCAGTTGAGTTTCGGTGTCCCCAATGTAATCGTCTGCTCAAAGTTCCGGACGATGCCGCGGGCAAGAAGGCCCGCTGTCCCGAGTGCCAGGCGATTACCGACATTCCGGCCGCTTCGACACCGCACTCAACGCCCGCGCACGAACCCACCGTGCCTTCACAACCGAATCCGTATGCCGAAAAGAGTTCACCCGGATGGGGCACTCAACCGGCCAAGGACCCAAGCGGGGCGGCAAACCCTTATCAATCCGCGGCGCCGATCGGGATGCCCGGGCGACTAGGGCCGTCGGTTTCCGGCCCCGCGGAGATGGTGCATCGAAAGGTTGATTTTGGTTTCGTTTTCACACACACCTGGGAGACGTTTACTAAAAACTTTGGCATGTGTCTTCTGTTGGGTCTGTTGATGTTCGCCATTCAAATGGGAGTGACTATAGTCAATTACCCCATCGATATTGCGGGCCAGATGGCACTTAAGGAAGGGATCCTTGTCGGTTTCGTGGCTTCCGTTGTCGTCGAGCAGGTCATCGGGATTGCCGTCGGCGGTGCCGTAAGTTCGATTGCCATCGCAGTGGTGTTGAACGTTGTACGTGGTTCCCAGCAACCGTTTGAGGGCGTGTTTTCGCGTTTCGGCCGGTATGTTGTTCGGCTCATCCTTCAACAACTGCTAATGACTCTGATTGCCTTCGCCATTGTCATCGTGCCAACAATACTGGTCGTGGGCGGTGGAAACATGCGGCAACCTGGGTTGATGTACGCTGGGATCGGGGCCTTCATTATCTGTATACCCGTCATGTGGTTCGTGATGTGCATGTTCTTGATCGCACCCTTTTTTATTGTTGATCGCGACATGGGAGTTCTTCAATCGATGAGCGCCTCGCGTCGGTTCATGGATGGAAACAAGTTGATTTCCTTCGCTTTGATCGTGGTGACGGTCATTCTGGGCGTCTTCGCGGTCTTCGCTACCTGTTGTCTGGGATTGATTCCCGCGATGGCGTATGGATGGCTTTTCCTCTCGGTGATTTACCTTTCCGCGACCGGGCAGTTCAGTAGCTATGAGGCACCTTCGAAGCCGTATGCGACGGTGTAGAAAAGGAGGGATGCCGCGGAGTAAGATTGTGGAAGCATAGTCGGGTTAAGTCGTTGTTCGCTCCGCGAACAAAACGAAAACGCCATGATCGCGGAACGCCATGATCGCGGAACGCCATGATCGCGGAACGCCATGATCGCGGAGCGATCAGCGACTAATTCTTCGGAATGACGGCCACACCGATGTGGGCATAAACACCCGCGCCGTCTTTGCCGGTACTACCATCGGGCTTGACGTAGGTATTTCGCCAGTCGCGGGGCGCGTAGTACAGCATGTAGCGATCCGGTAGATTCAGCACGAAGGGGATCGACGTATAGCGCCCGTCAAAGCGATCCTTTTTTCGCGAGGCAGGAAACGCGGGCCGCTGATGATCGACCGTCCACTTCGAGCCGTCCGGCGACGTGGCACAGAAAATCTCGAAGATCCCCTCGGGCCGATGGCAGCCATACCACATGTAGTAGCGCCCGTTTTCGCGGACCACGAACGGATAGACGCACGATCTGGATTCGCCCGAGACGTGTACAGCCGGCTTGGCGGCCCGCTTCCAGGCCAGCCCGTCGGTGGACGTGAATTCGTAGATGCGCGCCAGGTCGACGTTCATCCACATACGGTATTCGTTAGGCCCCAGTTTCCAAACGCACGGGCTGCGGCTCGATTCATAGATCGGTTGGGGATGGAATTTCCAATGGACGCCGTCAGCGCTGGTTGCGTATCCCAGCGGACGATCGGCACCGACCATGCGTTTTGATTTTTCGCTGTACACCGCCTTGGTCGCTGACGAAAACCACATCTTGTAGATCTGTTCGTTGTCGTCGAACAGCACAAAAGGCGTTTGGATAAAGATGCCCCAATCAAGATCCTTTGGCGTGGCGATCGGGTTATCCGGGTGTTCCGTCCAGTGGATGCCATCGTCCGACTCGGCGTATCCGAGGGCCATATCGGTGCTTCGCGAGGCGGTGGATGTTCCCACGTACCACATCTTGAACTTGCCGTCCTTAAACATCACCGACGGGCTGTAGAGTACCACTTTGCACCAATCTTGCTCGGTCGTATTGGCGGACAAGATCGGCTGATCGCGTCGCTGCCACGGTTGCGGGCGCATGTCGAAGGGGTGTTTGCCCGCCGGCTTTTCTTTAGTCTCTTGCGCGGCGCTGGGATTGGCATGCATTGCGGCCAGCAACGCCATGGCAACATAAATCAAGGTCGCGCCGCGGCGGGCCGTTCTTGAAAGAAGAGTGTTCACCAGATTCTCCGTCTTCAACTGCGGCGCGTGACTGAGGTAAACTGTTTTGATAGAACTACATCTTACCAGACCCCTCACCGAGACGTGCGGAAGCGAGCATCGACATGTTCAATTTGATGGCCGGACCAGTTTCTCGACGAGCGAGCCTAAGAAGACGCGATCTGATGAAACTGGCGGGACTCGGCACACTCGCCACTTGGGTAAACGCGAATCTGTGGGGTAAAGACGCCGACGAAAAGGCCGCGAACCGGATCAGCGCTCGCGGCACCGCCAAACGCTGCATCTATATCTTCCTGTGTGGCGGCCCGTCACAACTGGAGATGTGGGATCCCAAGCCCGAGGCACCCAGTGAAATTCGCGGGCCGTTCGATTCGATCGAGACTTCGGTTCCCGGCATGCGGATCGGTGAATTGCTGCCCTCGGTGGCGAAACACACCGACAAGCTGGCCATCATCCGCTCGATGCACAACAAGACAACCGTTCACGACTTGGGGATTCTCCATACGCTGCTGGCGAGCAAAGCGGAACAAAGAAAAGCCTATCCGGCCGAGCCGCACGATCATCCGGCCTTGGGGGCCATCTTGGCAAAGCTGCTTGGCCGCAATGGTTCCTTGCCTCCCTGGGTCGTGCTGCCTCGCCATTTCACGACCGGCGCGCGGTTCTACAAGGGGCAGTCGGCCGGTTTCTTGGGTCCGGCGTTCGAGCCCTTCGCGCTTGACGAGCCAAAAAACGATTCGTTGGGACGCAGTAAGTTTGATCTTGCCAAGCTGAACTTCGCCGACGGCATCGTCCGCGAGCGATTTGATCAACGCCGAGAACTGCTCTCTCAATTGGAGCAAGCCGACAAGCGTCTCGCCAACCTTTCCGAATTCCAGCGTCATAAAGAGTTTCATGACGCGGCGTTTTCCATGTTCGACAGTCACGGCGACTGGCAGGCGTTCGATGTAACCAAGGAACCGTTAAAGCTGCGCGAGCGTTACGGTCTGAACGAATACGGACAAAGTTTTCTGCTTGCTCGCCGGTTGGTCGAGGCCAACGTGCGGGCCGTCAATGTCTTTTGGACGTTTTACGGCAAGGATGGCTGCCAGTTTAATTTGTGGGACAACCACGGCAGCGACAAGGACGTGTGCGGGGGAGCGAAGCGGGGCGTCGACATGTTGACGCACGACTATTGCTGTCCGTCGTTCGATCGTGCCTTCTCCGCGCTTTTGGAAGACCTGCACGATCGTGATCTCCTCGCCGACACGTTGGTTGTTGTCGTGGGCGAATTCGGACGGACGCCCAAGATCAACAAGAATACCGGACGAGATCATTGGGGATCGTGTTACTCAGCCGTCTTGGCGGGCGGCGGCGTTCGCGGAGGGCAAGTATACGGCGAGAGCGACGCTCACACCGCCAACGTCAAGAATTCGCCGGTGACCCCTTACGACCTGCACGCCACGGTGCTGCATGCGTTTGGCGTGGGGCCAAGCCAAACCATCGCCGACCGGGCCAACCGGCCCATTCCGGTAACCGATGGAAAGCCAGTCAAGGCGCTGTTTTAGTGGCCCTTCGCTCGCGGCTCGCGGAACAGACCATTGAGAACAGCGTACGCCCTTTCCCTCTCGAAAAGCACTCTACAATTTCCAAGCAACGCAATGTCAACACAATCAATAACCGTTCTCGGTGGCGGTAATACCGCGTTTGCCGTCGCGGCCAATCTTGCTCTTTCCGGTTCGCGGGTTACCCTGTGCGAATTGCCAAGTTTTTCGCACATGGTCGACCCGATATTGGATTCGAAAGAGATCCAACTTGAGGGCGTCGCGAACCTTGGCACGGCCCACCTCGAAAACGTAACAACCGACTTTGCTGAAGCTCTGGCTGAAAACGAATTGGTCTTGTTGATCATTCCCGCCTATGGTCATAGGGCGTTCGCCGAAGCGTGCGCTTCACATCTGCGAAGCGGTCAGGTCGTGGTACTGATGCCAGGCACGTTGGGCAGTCTTGAGTTTGCGAAAGTACTGAGGGAAGCCGGGGCAGGGGAGGGCGTGACGATTGCGGAAGTCGACACTGCGCCTTATGTCTGCCGAAAGAATTCGCCTACTTCGGCCATTATTTGGGGTGTCGTGACAGGTCTGGGTTTGGGCGTGTTTCCCGCCAGCAACACGCAAAGAGTGGAAGAACTGCTCACGCCGCTTTTCCCTGGTTTGCAAACTTATCCGCATGTCGCGGCTTGCGGTTTGGCGGCGATGAATCCGGTGGTGCATCCCGCCGGCGTGCTGCTGAACGCGGGAAGAATCGAGCGTTCGCGAGGTGAGTTCTACTTTTACGACGAGGGGGTCACGCCCAGCGTGTGCCGACTAGTGTATGCCGTCGATCGGGAACGATTGAACATCGCCAGAAAACTGGGAGTAGAACTTGCTCCCGTCGATGAAGCGTTTCATCGGGCCGGATTTGGTCCGAAGGGCGATCTGTGGGCGACGATTAATGGCAGCCACATGTTGACGCAGCTTCGAGCACCCGGGGCACTGGAAACGCGCTGGCTGACGGAAGATGTCCCCTACGGCTTGGCGGCGTGGGCGACGCTTGGCGAACAGTTGGGCGAAGCGAGCCCGACCATGCGATCGCTTGTCGACTTGACCTCAACCGCTGTGGGAATCGACTTCTGGAAGTCCACTCGGACACCCGCACAACTGGGCATTGAGTCGATGGACCGGGACGCACTGCTTCGGTTCCTGCAGCAGGGGTAGGCGACATCACGCCTTCGTCGGTGTGTTTCCGCTTTATCGGAGTCCCGGCTCATCGGCAAGGTCGCTTCGTGTGTAACATCCGCCCGGTTTCATCGCTTCGCATATTAATGGAGCAGAACCTATACGACTAACTTCCGTTGCGAACTGAATTCGTTGTGTCCGTTTGACGCAGCTTGCCGGAAAGGAGCAGCCGTTACTACAGAACAATCTCCCCTTGCGATGAGATTTGTCACCCGGCCAGGAGGTACTCCCCCCTTCTGGCCGTCCTTTTTTCTTGTCTGACGAGGCCGATGCGTTGTCGCTTCTCTCGCCGGCAATGTTTGCCCGGCCGTTACAGTCTACCGTCGATTCTCGCCGCTTTCTTACCGTGGTAGTTTCGGGTGACGTCTTGGAGTCTCTACGAAAGCTGTTCCGGTTCTGCTGAAAATACCCGGCATGTCGCCAAGGCGCGGCGCGGGCGATTGCTTTGATTGTGTTCGACAAGTCGGTCGAAGCTAATGTATGTGCGTGGGTGACTTTGCTGCTACCCGCAGTTGTCACCATTTCGCGGACAATGACCGGCACTGCGTCAAAAAAGGAGCGACGCGTGATCGCTGATTCAAATCAATTTTCCCATTCTTGTTTTGCCAGCCGACGCGGGCTCGCCGTCGTCGTCGTGGCGATGCTGATCGCGCTGGTCCCCTTGGCCGCGCACGCCCAGCATGCATTGTCCGATTTTCACATCGAGGATCACCTGGAATCGTTGCCTCCAGTTCCCGAGATGGAGACTCAGCCGGGCTGGAATACCCATTGGCACACTCCGGGTGGCTGGTGGCGGCGCGGCTGCCACGAATTGCACACGTCTGATTTCGGGAACGCCCCAAAGTGGATCGTGATGGCGGAACTGCTGGCTCTGCGCCGCGACCAAGACGGCAATCGCGTTTTCGCGACGCTTGGCGCGGGCGGCCCCAGCGTTTTGGAATCTGGCGACCTTCACGACGAGTTTGACGCCGGTGTACGAGTTATGGTTGGCCGAGCGCTGGGGGATTGGTATCGGCTGGAGGCTCTGTATTCGGGCTCTTATTCCTGGGGCCACACGGCCGCCGTGCGAAATGTCGACGCCAATGCCCTGGCCGGCACGGGAAACCTGTTCAGTCCGTTTTCCGATTTCGGCAACGCGGGAGCCATCAACGGGCTTGATTACAACGAACTCGCTTCCATCGGGTATACGTCGGACCTCGACAACTTTGAATTCAACTTGCGCCGTCGAATTAAGGTGTGGCCGGGTCCGTGGGCCGTGTCGTTCCTGTTAGGCGCGCGCGTCATGCGGATCGAGGAACAGTTTGCTTACTTCACCACGGCCAACGTACCGGCCGCCCAGGGCGCGATAAATGATGTGCAGGTCGGAACCGGCAACACGCTGGTCGGCATGCAACTGGGACTGCAGTTGCAGTATATGGTCGTGCCCCGAGGCTGGATCGATTTCGAAATCAAGGGCGTGATCTTCGCCAACGACGCCGACCAGAACACCTTCTATCGCAACGTCGATGAAAACGGCGTAACGACGATTACCCGAGGAGCCGCCGGCGAGCAGGCAACCAGTTATATGGGTGATCTGGCGTTGATGTTTATCTACCAGTTCACGCCGACGTTCACGTTCCGCATGGGTTACAACGCGATGTTCTTGGAAGGCGTCGCCATCGCCTCCGAGAACTTTCAGTCGAACGTCAACTTGTTGCGACTGGGTCCCGCCGAGATCATTCACAACGGCCGCGTCGTCTACCACGGCCCCACCCTGGGCCTTACTTGGTCTTGGTAGAAGGGCTCAATTCAAAGTCTTGGAGCGGGACGTTTTGGCTTGGGTCGCGCGATCTTGTTTGGCATTTCGTTACGTGCCGGCCGCGGACGATTGTTGGGAGGCGGTGGCGGGGTTGCCGCGGCGGCGGCCGGTCTTGGCGCGGGGGGTGGCGGAGGCGGAATGTAGCCTTCTTGCCACTTCCATCCCATCGGATTTTTCAGCTCGCGTTCGGCCAGCAATGCCCAAGGGGTACCAGGGTGATCGGCGACGACTCGCTCCAAATAATTCTTCGCCTTGTTGGCGACCTTGACCATTCCGCTGCCGGTGCCGATTTCATCGGAGGACTCAAGGTTCCAAAGATTGGTCTTCGGATTCTTCGGCTTCAAGCCGCGCTTGGCCATCGCCAACATCGCGTTGTACGATTCGGTTCGAATCTTGGCCGCCATCACGCGGCCCATCGCCAAGTCATAGCCGGCTTGCCAACGGGGGGTCGCTTCAAGTTCACGTTCTGCTTCACCCAATTTAAGAATTTCAAATAACTGATTGACTTTCGGTTCCAAACTGGCGGCCGCCTTTTGAGCGTCCGTCAAGGCGTTGTTAAAGGCGGCCTCATCCTGTCGCTCGAACCGTGTTTCGGGGCCTTCCAAGGGGGATAGCCAGGTCAATTGGGCGGCCTTCACTAGCGAGCCGCGCGCGTTGTTTCGGCTTACACGTTTCAGGTATTCGTCTCTCGATACATAGTCGGGGCGATACTTGCGCATCACATCGGGATCGAAGAAACGAGTTATGTGCGCCGAGAAAGCCGCCGTTTCGCGACGTCGCACGCCACGATCCGTGGCACGATTGGGATGCACCGCAAAGTAGATACCGCCTGTTTCATAGCACAAGCGGGTCAAAGAATACGGCCCAAATCCAGAATCGAGTTTTTCTTCAGACTGAGGGTTAAAGCCAGCAAAGTTCAGCTTGATCCGTTCGGGATAAAACGACTCGGGTCCCTGATTCACGCGTCCCCACTGGGGCGTCTGGTCAAAGGAGGGATCGGGATCGACCCATTTCACCAGCGTCTCGCCTCGCCCAAACGGAGCAGGCACTCCCACCACGTACACAGGCACTTCGTATCGACGGCACGTCTTGACCGTCGCATCCAAGCCAGCTTCCTGGTCGTCACCGACTTCGTCTGAAAACACGACAATCATGACATTGCGATCCGGTTCTCCCGTTCGCTTGTTCACGTACCGCATTTTCTTGAATTCCTCGGCCGCCTGGGAAACTGCGGTAAAGACCATTTCGTTGCCCGACTTGTCCAATTGAATCGCGGCAACGGCTTTCTTGATCTCGGCCAAGTTGTCGGTTGGCTTCTTGGTCATTCGATTGACCTTATCGCCAAACGCGGCGACCGATGTCAGCAGCGGCTTGTCCTCGTACTTGGCAAAGGCAGTACTGCCAGCGGCTTCGATCACACCCAACTCTTGATAGACGCGATCAAACCGTTTGAGGATTTCCTTGCGTTGGCGCGTCAAGCTGCCCGATTGATCGAACAGCCATACAACCAACGTCTTGCGTTCTTCCATCGACATCAGGATTTCGTGAGTGATACGGTCGACGGCGCCCAGCGCGCCGGTGGTGCCTTCGCCCACATGTCCCTTGACCGCTAGATTGTCGAACTGCAGCCCGCGCGCGGTTTCGACAATGTCGTTAAATTCGATGTCGCCTACGTCGGTCGGCGTCAATTCCACGGGGCTGGGCACGATCGAGATGTCGGAAACCTCGGCAGCCGTCGATAAGGCCATCATCGTGCCGTTGTGACTGAACGCTCCGATCTGATCGTTCACGCGTTCGTCAAAATGGAATTCGTCCGGGACTTCAATTTCGTCTTCTTCGACGAATTCTTCCGCAAACGGCGACTCCAGTTCCACTAGCTTGGGGCGTTCCTCGGGCTTGATCGGGATATAGGCGATGGCGAACATGATCCCCAAATGGAGCAGCATGCTGGTCAGCCATACGGGTGCATCGCCGTCGAAGGGCGTCTCTTCTTCCCCCGTTCGATACTGCCACCAAGTTCGCAAGCCTCTAATTGGTCTCACGGCTGATCTCCTGTTCCTGAAGAACCGCTTCTACCGCTGAGTCGTTCTTACCGAAAAGCCACATTTCTTGAAATATTCATTCCGTAGACAAATTCATTCCGTAGGCAAAAACGTGGCTGACGCTCTGAATTGTCAACGAAACGCTATCCCGAGAATTGTTGTAAGTATTGTCTACGAAAGCGTTTCCCAATGCAAGCAAATAGAAACACTCTGGTTCGGCTTCTTTTAAACTCCGTTCGCGGCTCAAAGTTCCGCCAAATGGAGAATCGCTCATAGTTAAAGCGATTGAGTACCGCTAGAGTACTCATTCACCGGTCCGGCGAATTCTGACGTAAGCATTTTCGGCAAAAGGTGTTATTTTATTCAAACTACGCAGACTTTTTCGCGGAAAAGCCGGGCCGACCACTTTTATTGACGGCCCGTCCACCGCTCTCTAGGATTAACTAAACACCCAAGCACGGGCCAAAAACTTGGACACACGACTCACAGGGTGGGGGTGGCGAAACAGCAAATGGACAAAATCATGGCACACATCAACAACTGCTTGGCATCGGGCCGTCCTGCGGATTCACGTTGGCTGCTATTAAATGGCCGTGCCGTCGCGATTCTGTTACTCGCAATTTGTACACCTTTGTTGGCCCATGCCCAAAAGGCAGGTGAAGAGGTCAAGATTCCACCGCCCGAGAACGTGGTCTTGGAAACGAAAGACAAAGTTCCTATTAAATGCACGTGGTACGCCGGCACGTTGGGGAAAAAGTCGGTGCCCATCATCATGCTCCACGGCTGGGGCGGAGTGCGCGGCGATTATTCAGCGGTGGCCAAATACCTGCAGGAGAAAGGGCACGCGGTCATCGTTCCCGATTTACGGGGCCACGGCGACAGCCGGGAGATGAGGCAAGGAGGCGAGTTGAAAGAAATCAAGCGTGACAGGATGACCAAGAATGAGGTCGTCTCGACGCTTAACGACATTGAGGCGGTGAAGAAGTTCCTTGTCAAGAAAAACAATCTGGGCGAACTGAACATCGAAATGCTGTGCGTTGTTGCTGCGGACTCAAGTTGCATCTTGGCAATGCACTGGGCGCTGCAAGATTGGAGCTGGCCGCAACTGATCGGTAAGAAACAGGGCCAAGACGTGAAGGCCTTGGTTCTGATTTCGCCCAAGCGATCGTTCAAGGGAATGTCCACGGCGCTGGCCGAGCGAAAGCCGCTCTTTTCCGGCAAGGGTGGGCCATTTACGCTTTCCGTAATGGTGATGGTGGGAGAACGTGATCGCGATTCGTTGAAAGACGCCAATGCCTTATACAAGTCGATTGAAAGAAGTCGCAAGTTGCCGAGGGATCTTTCGCGCGAGGAACGGGTGCGGCGGAAGGATTCGTTCCTCATCACTCGCGATGTCGAGATTCAGGGCCCGAAACTACTGGATCCAGCCATTGTCACCGACCGTCTCGATCAGCAAATCGCGGGCTTTATCCACTATCGACTCGAGGTTAAGGCCGACGAATTCGCCTGGACGAATCGAAGCTCGCAATAGACGGACGTGGCCCGTCAGTTAGGAATCTGAATTTCGATGCCGATCGGCAAGGCATTCGGCGTGGACAGCAGATCTCGATTGAGTTGGTAGATTTCGAGGTGCCGATTTCGATCACCTAGATACTTTTGGGCCAGTTCGGGCAACGAATCGCCATCACTGATCCGGTGCCGTCTGGTCGGGCTTGAGGGTTCAGGGTGAGCATCGGCGGCGGGTTCCACGGTTCCAGATTTTGGTAAGTTGGCCATTCTGGCTGGCGGCTGGCGATCATGGTTTTCCTTGTCGCCGTTCTGTTGGGGTGCCGACAGAAATGTGTACTGGTCGACAAGATTCGACGACGTGTTTTCCGTCGCGGTGACCGCTGAATTGACCGTGGCTGGTGAACCTACCGTGGCTGGTGACGTGGTGACGGACCCGGGTTCGAAAGCCTGAGCGAGACTGGGCGGCGGAACGGTCTGCCGCAACGCGGGAGCCTTGACCTTGACGGTGGAACTCAAGTCTTTGCTAGAGGCGCTGAACTGAATAGCGGCGGGGCGGTCGTCCACCGCATGGTCCGGCAACGTGTTCTGGCTGCCACCAATATCGAGTACCAGGTCGGCACCTTGTCCGCGCCAATCAAGCTCGTCGGCCACCTTATCGGCGGCCTCGGACGAACTGGGCTGATCCTTCCTGAACGGCCAAGCAACCAACAATGCGACAACGACGACCGCAAGTGTCCACGTCAGTTTTTTGCGTAGCGGCATTAGTTTTGGCTCCTGGACCGATCAAAAGAGAATGTCTCACTTCTTTTTATCGGACCTGTAGAGGCCAAAATCCAAAATAATTCGCCGCCCGGCGGAAAAAACCACGACTCACGGTTGCGAATCCAACGATCAGGCAGTTTAGGGATTTTCCCTGCTGGCCAACGGACCGTCGCCTCATGAAAAAGAGCCGCGAACTAAACGGGCTTTTTACTAGGAGTGCTGGGCTGGCCCGTGTGACCGACCAGCCAGAGTAACACGGGGGAAGCCACGAAGATGGAACTGTAGGTCCCCACCAGGACGCCAACAAGCAAAGCGAAAGCAAAGCCATGAATCGCATCGCCGCCCCACACGAACAAAATGACGACCACCAGCAGCGTCGTCAAGGATGTGAGAATGGTACGGCTCAACGTTTGCCCGATGCTCTTGTTGATCATTTCGCCGGTCAGATCGGGGCTCTTACCGCGCACTTCGCGGATTCGGTCGAAGACCACGATCGTGTCATTCAGCGAATAACCAATGATGGTCAGAAACGCCGCCACGATCGGCAGGCTGATTTTGAACTCGTTGATTCCTAGGAACCCAAGCGATCCCGCCAGATAGTAGCTGACGGCGATCGCCCCCAGTACGAACAATACATCGTGGACGAGCGCGACCACGGCGGCCAACCCGAATACGACGCGTTGGAAACGAATCCAGATATATCCCACGATCCCCAACAGGCTGGCGAGCAACGCACCGATCGCCTGCCACTTGGAAGTGTCGGCGATTTGGCCGCCCACGCCACTTTCACCTCGAAAATATGGTTGGGCGTTGACATCCGCCTCCAGGCTTTTCAATACGGCCTGAGCGTTCTCCTTGGATGTCTCAACCGTCATGTCCCATTCCAAGAATCCGGGAACATCGGAATTCGGAGTATCCAGATTCGTCAACTGTATTTTGTCTTTTGAAATATCAATCTTCAAAGCCGCCGCGGTTTCGACAATTTTCTCGGCCAGGGCGTCCTCTTCGATCCGGTAACCGAAAGTCAACTTACTGCCAACCCGGGTTCGATCCGGCGTTGCCACTTTATCGGGGGTTTCCAGTTCGCCCGAACCATTCTTGGGCTGCTCGGTCTCCGTTGTTGGATCGCCGACATCCTTGGGCGAAGCGTCGGACGGCTTCTCACCGTCTTTTTCGCCGTCATCACCTGTATCCTTAGTTTCGTCCTTGGACGTTTTATCCTGAGACTTTTCCTCATTCTTCTGGTCGTCATTCTTCTGGTCGTCGTCCGTCTCGGTTTGCAACGCCACGAACGTCGTGCCGTCCTCCAGACCGACTAACGAATCGGCGGGCGGTGCAATGCTCGCTCCATCGCTGGCTTCCGGCTGAGTGTTTTCACCTGCGTCGGCGGCACCGCCTTCGACTTCACCGCCTTCGACTTCACCTTCACCGCCAGGACCATTCACCAATTCCAACTCCGTCGCCTTCAGCGAGTTCATCGCCAAGAGCGTGCCGTTGTCACCGTCCGCGAAGGCCTTGGTGACTACATCCACGGCGCGGACCGCCTCGTCCGCCGTGGAGGCTTCCTCACCAACTTTCGTGGTAACGGCTGGAATCGAGAAATCGATTTTAAACAGTTGGTTTTCCTCAAGATCGCTGGATGAAATGGGCGTAACCGTAAACGAGACCTTCGCCTTATTTTCCAGACGCAGTGCCTCACCATTTTCGCCCCAATTATCGATGGTCTGTTCCAGCTTACCTCGAACCTCGTCGGGCTTCAGCGGCTTGTCGAACACAACTCGGATCGACGAACCACCCGACAAATCGATCGCCAGCATGCCCGTTCCCCGGGCACCCACGGCGACCACACCGATCGCGATCAGCAAAATCGAACCTGCCATGGCGACCTGGCGTTTCCCAATGAAGTCGAATTTGCTCTCGCCAATGATCCGCGTCATTGTCAAGCCGGTAATCCAACGGCGACGTTCAGCCACGTCGAATACAATTCGCGAACAAAAGATGGCCGTGTACATTGAAATCAAAATGCCCAAGATCAAGACCACGGCGAAGCCCTTGATTTGATCGGTGCCGATCGCATACAGCACGATGGCGGTGATCAGCGTCGTCAAGTTGGCATCGAAGATGGTCGTGCTTGCACGGCCGAAGCCATTGCGTATCGCCATCCTTAACGTCGCTCCACGGTCAAGTTCTTCCCGTATGCGTTCAAAGATCAGCACGTTGGCGTCGACCGACATACCGACCGTCAGGACCAAGCCGGCCAAGCCGGTCAAACTAAACGGCGCTTTGATCAGGATGATAATGCCGACAATGCAAACGAGGTTGGTGGCCAGTGCCATACAAGCGACAACGCCGCAAAAGCGGTAGTAGAGGATCATGAACACAATCACCATGATCAGGGAGGCACCGATGGCGTAGATTCCCTTTTCCCGCATTTCGACGCCGATATGGGAGTCGATTCGATCTTCACTGAGCGGATTGGGATCCAGTGTCGCCGGCAATTTACCTGCCCGCAGAATATCGACCAACTCCTTGACTTCGTCATTCGTAAAGCTGCCCGTAATCTCACCTCGGCTGGTGATTGTTCCTCGAATCGACGGCGCGGAAATGAGGTACTTGTCCAGCACGATTCCCAACCGCCGCTCATGCCCAGACTGCTTGTCCGGCAAGTTTCTGGCGGTCAGCTTGCCCATTTTGATCGAACCTTCCGTGGTCGGATTGAAGCTGATGCTGGGACGTCCACGGCTATCAAAAGAACCACGGATCGAGGCCAGGTCTCCACCTTCAAGATCGATTTTGTCGTCGATGAACATCAAAACGTCGATTTGATTGACGCCGCCAATTCTGCCATCGGGATGGACGTATTCGTACTTCAAGTATTCGGCAAACGTGCGTTGCTTGGGGCCAAACAGCAATTCGTCGCGGGGACCGCCCCGTACTCTTTCCGCCTGAGAAACGTCGAGCTCTTCGCCCGTCCTTCGGTCTCGAATTACGGCATCGGAAACACCCACTTTGAAGTCGGCCAGGCCGCGACCCGCTTCACGACGCTGGTCGTCCGATTCTTTCCTCACGCCAACCCATTCGCCGACGGCCCGTTCTTCCGTGTCTCCATCGACTTTCCGTCTTCTGACAACATACGTCTTGCCCACGAACTCTTCGTTCCGCGCCATTTCGATGACCGTTTCGTGGTCTTGTCGATTGGCAACGATGCGAAACTGCAGCAGTCCCGCCGCGGTCAGCCGTTTTTTGATGTTCTCGATTTCAGCCGGGCCAACATTGGGGACAATGATTTCGATTTGATACTGCCCAAACGGACGCAACACGATTTCCTTGGTGCCGGTCGGGTCGACGCGATCGGCCAACAGCGGAACAATATCCTCGGCTTTGGGCCGTTGGGAATCCACATTGCTCGCGCCTGCGTCCTCGGGCGTGGCAATTTGGTAAATCAACGTCACACCGCCTCGCAAATCGACACCATATTTAGGCGGCCAGCCGGCCGCGACAATGATGATGCTGCAGAGGATGGAACTGAACATAATGCCCATTCGCCATCCATGATCGTTCATCCGCCAGGCACCGGCCAGCGCATTGCCCGCCGCAAATGAAATCGCAATCGCGGCCGCCAGCATGCCAACCAGGTAATACCACTTTATCGACGAAGTGATCGTGATCGCCTTGATGGTCTCGTCGTGCAGGACGGTTAAGATCGCGGAAGCACCGGGCTCGACATCCTCCAACGCTTTTTGGTTGTCGTTCCGAATCGTCACCGTGGCATTTTTGGCGACGCCGTAAGGCCTCACGTCTTCAGTCTTGCCCTCGCCGACCGTGATCTCAACGATGCGTTTCTCAAGATTAACACTCTTGATCACTCCCTTGACGGCGCTTGTGTCTTGAGCCTGGACGACGCCACCCATTAGCAACAGGATCGACGCCAAACCAAGCAAAATCACGAGTGAAACTCTAGACATCACCGGAAACTCCGTTACTTCTTTGTGTCTTTGTCGCTCTTTTCAACTTCGTCGTCTTCGGTCAAGACGCGCGAAATCGACGAACGAACTACTTTGAGCTTGGAATTGGAAGACTCGTCAATCTTGATGGTGACAAAGTCTTTTTGAACATTGACCACGACGCCCCAAATTCCCCCCGACGTGATGACGCGATCATTCTTCTTGAGCGCGTCGAGCATGCCCTTCATCCGTTTTTGTTCACGCCGCTGCGGCAAGATCAGCATGAAGTAAAACAGCGCGCCGATCATCAGAACCGGCAGAATCATGCCGTACATGCCTGGTTGTTCGCCGCCTTGCCCGAACAAACTCCACACTGCATCGGCGAACAACGTTTGCATGGGAAAGGGATTCCGAGAATGTATGCGAGTTGGGGGGAGTTTGTGGGTCTGAGGATCTCTTCGTCGACCGGACCGGAATCTTTGGATCGGCGGATCCAGTAAACCTCGGCCAGTCCTTCAACGAACAGAAAACGGCCCGACAATCCTCATGCGCCGGGCCGACCTTCGTCTGACATAGCGGATCATCTTAAATTCTTGCGCCACAACGGGCAAGGGCACCTGACAGCACCCGGGATGCGGGCCTGCGGCCCTTGGCGACGTTGGGGCCGCAGTCCAGCTTTGGCCTCCCTCTTCAGCCTGAAAGCTGTACTCCAACTCCACGGCGTACCGACCGCGGCGACAAGGCCAAGCGGGGCACTCACGATTCTGTAACATACGACTTGCACCGCACCCCAAATCTGCCCTTGTTTACTACATTTTATGCGGACGGGGCGGTTCCTTCTAGCGCGGCCTCGAATCTCGGCTATAATGGGGTCCCTAAGTGGTTATCACGCCCCGAATCCAGCCGTGCCGACTGGCTTCCTCATGAACTGCCCTCGAATTCTGCCGCTGATCGTCTTACTTGCCGGGGCTTGCGGGACGCTCGGCCTCGATTTCACGCGGGCCGAGGAAGTCGAGGAGTTCTTCGAAAAACGAGTCCGACCAGTCTTGGTCGAACATTGCTACGAGTGCCACAATGCCAAGTCGGCCGGGGAAAACGGGGGCTTGGCGCTCGATTCCAGCGCGGGATTGGAACAGGGAGGCGAACGCGGACCCCTGCTCGAGGCCGGCGAGCCGAAGCAGAGCCTGATCGTGCAAGCGATCCGCTACGAACACGATGACTTGGAAATGCCGCCATCGGGAAAGCTTGAGGAACCGCAGATTCGAGTTGTCACCCAGTGGGTCCAAATGGGCGGGGATATCCCCGATTACGGTGACTCGGAACCAACCAAAGAAAAACCGAAAAGCACAAAACAAGGTAAGGACTTTTGGTCGTTTCAAGCCTTAAAGGCGGCTCCGATCAAGACCCGCGCTGCCAGCCGTTGGCAGCGGTCGGTGGCTGACACCTTTGTACACGGCAAGCTGCAAGGCAAAGAATTGGTGCCCCAAGCGGAAGCGGAGCGGCACGTAATTCTGCGTCGCCTTTGCTTTGACCTCACCGGACTTCCGCCCACTCCCGACCGCTTGCAGGCTTTCCTTGCCGACCGGCGCGCGGACGCCGTGGAACGACAAGTGGACCAATTGCTTGCTTCGCCGCACTACGGCGAGCGATCGGCACGGCCTTGGCTCGACCTAGCCCGATACACCGACAAGACGGCCTCTTGGCTGAAGTCGACCGGTAAGGCCTGGCTTTATCGCGATTGGGTGATCGACGCCATGAATCGCGATGTGCCCTACGACCGGTTTGTCCGCCTGCAGTTGGCCGCCGATTTGATCCCCGACACGCAACCCGAGGAATTGGCCGCGCTCGGCTTCCTGGGGCTCAGCCCCACCTATTGGAAAGAACTGCGACTGGCACCCGACGTCATCAAGACGGTGGTCGCCGAAGAATGGGACGAGCGAATTGACGCCGTCTGCCGGACGTTTCTCGGCTTAACGGCGGCCTGTGCCCGGTGTCATGACCACAAGTTTGATCCGGTGACGATGGACGACTACTACGCGCTGGCGGGTGTCTTTGCCAGTACGCAACTTGTCGATCGCCCCTTGCTGCCGGCCAAGCAGGCCGAGATCGCGATGGTGGCCAAAAAGCAAGTTGAAAAATTGGAAGCCCAATTGAAAGGGGCGACCAAGGAGAAGTCCGCCGAGATCAAGCAGCAGATGGAATCCATTCGCGCCGGCACACCCGGCTTCGATGCCAATTGGGTGCATGCGGTGGAAGAGTCGAGCATTCATGTGCTTCCCAATGGCCCCGACGCGACGAAGCTCGAATATCGGCGCGGCGAGTCGCGAGATTTGCCGTTGTTTCGCCGCGGCAGCCCGAGGAACACGGGCGATGTGATTCCACGCGGGTTCTTTACGGTGTTTACCGGAACCGCCGGTGAGCAAACCAGCCAGCGTCGCGGTTTCCGCAAGGGGAGTGGCCGGGCGGAACTTGCCGAAGCGCTGTTCGCCGAAGCCGGGCCGCTCACGGCGCGCGTCATTGCCAACCGCGTTTGGGAACAGCATTTTGGAAACGGCCTCGTTCGCACGTCCAGCAACTTTGGGGCGCAAGGGGAACGGCCGACTCATTCGGAGTTGCTCGATTGGCTGGCCCTGCGGCTGGTCGGTCGGAACTGGTCCGTAAAATCGCTTCGTCGAGACATCGTGCTTTCGGCCACCTATCGTCAAGCGAGCCAGTTCAACCAACATGCCCAGAAAAGAGATCCGGAAAATCGCCTGCTGTGGCGTAGGGACCGTAAGCGGCTGGATGTCGAATCGTGGCGAGATGCGATGCAGTTCGTGGCAGGAAACCATGACACCCGGTTTGGAGGCCCCGCGATCGCGCTGGGCGACGCGAACAATCGGCGTCGAACGATTTACGGCCTGATCGCGCGTCGCGAACTGGAACCGATGCTGCGCATATTTGATTTTCCGGAACCCACGTCACACAGTCCGAACCGGACACCAACCACCACCCCGCTGCAGCAGCTATTTGTGCTGAATGGACCGTTTGTTCACCAGCAGGCTAAAGCGCTCGCCGCTCGTTTGATGGAGTTGCCGAAAGGGGGATCGCGAATTGATTCTGTCTACTTGCGCCTGTTCTCGCGTTTGCCCAGCGACGACGAGCTGTCGGTCGGCTTGGAGTTTATTGAATCCGCAAACAGTTTCGCTCAAACAGATGTCGACCGTTGGTCGGCCTATGTGCATTCGTTGCTTGGCTTAAACGAATTCACGTTCGTGGACTGAGCCCGCCCGGTTCTCCCCCTTGCCAAGGGGGAGTTAGAGGGGGAGTTAGAGGGGGTCGCGACGCATCGCTAGTAGAGCTGCGAATTCACCCAGAGATTAATAGATCAATATCGAATATCGAACACGGAATGATGAAGGTCGAAGGAAGAAAAAGAACCTCCCCTAGCCCCTCCTTGGTAAGAAGGAGAGCGACAGGGCAAGGAGGTGAACCAGATCATGAACAACACGCATAGCCATCGCGACGCAATCCCCGGCGGCTTGTCCCGTCGTCAGATGATTGCCGCAATGGGCGGCAGTTTGGGCGCGGTGGGGCTCGCCGAAGCGCTGGCCGCCGACCGCCAAGAAACTCATTTTGCTCCCCGCGCCAAACGCGTGATTCAGTTGTTTATGAACGGCGGGCCTTATTCCCCCGATCTGTTCGACCCCAAACCACTCACCAAAAAGTTCGCCGGCCAGCGGCCTGCCGCCGTCGACCTGCGCACTGAACGAAAGACCGCCGGCTTGCGGCCTTCGCCTTTTCGCTTTACGCCCGCCGGCGAAAGCGGCGTTCCCGTCAGCGAATTGCTACCGCGATTGTCGACCTGTATCGACGACATGTGCGTGCTGCGTTCCGTCCACAGCGACAACCCGAATCATGGTCCGGCCTTGCTGCTGATGAACAACGGCACCATCATCCCCACGCGGCCCAGCATGGGATCGTGGATCTCTTACGGCTTGGGAACCGAAAATAACAATCTGCCAGCCTACGTCGTTCTGTGCCCCGGGCGGCCCGTGCGATTTTCCGTGCTGTGGTCGAGCGCCTTCCTGCCGGGAGAACATCAAGGAACCTACATCAACCATTCCAGTCTGCAACCGGACAAACTGATTCCGTTCATCCAGCGGCGCGGTTCGCTCGACCAACAACGCCAGCAACTGGCGTTAATGCAGCGATTGAATCAAAAGCACCTTGACAGCCGCGGGCCGGATGGAATGCTAGAAGCGCGCCTGCGAGCGATGGAGACGGCTTTCCGCATGCAGTTCGAAGCAACCGAAGCATTCGATCTCGATCGCGAAACGAAGTCGGTCCGCGAGGAATATGGCCAGGGACATTTTGCCAACGCCTGCCTGCTGGCCCGGCGGTTGGCCGAGCGCGGCGTTCGATACACACAAGTCTATTACGGCAACGGGCAACCTTGGGACACGCATAACGACCACGACAAGCGGGCCCGGGAACGCTGCCTCGACGCGGACCGGCCGATGGCCGCACTGCTGCGCGATTTGAAGCAACGCGGCATGCTTGACGACACGCTGGTGATTTGGGGCGGCGAATTCGGCCGCACTCCGACCACCGAAGGAGGCGGCCGCGACCACAATCATTACGGTTTCACCATGTGGATGGCCGGTGGCGGAGTGAAAGGCGGCATGACCTGGGGCGAGACCGACGACTTCGGTTTTCGTTCAATCCACAACCGCGTGCATATTCACGATCTGCACGCCACGATCCTGCATTTGTTGGGAATCGACCACGAGCGGCTGACGTACCGCTACGCCGGCCGCGACTTCCGGTTGACCGACGTCGAAGGCCGAGTGGTGCGGGAGATTCTCGCTTAGCCGCGCGCAGAAAAACTCGTATTTCGAGATTCGGATTCGAATTAACTTAGCCGAACCATCGATTCCACAAGCCACTCACGCTTCCGAACAGCAGGCAGGCGACGATCACCAACACCGAGAGGATTAGGCACGTGGCCGCGATTCGTCCCATGCGGACGCGCTTGTCCGTCCGAAACGCCATCCAGCAAATGGCGACCATCAGCAGCGGCGTGCCGATTAAGCCGGCAAAGAACTGCCCCAATATGACGTTCCAGGCTGGGTTGGGCGAGAACACGGCAATCGGCAGCACGACGACCAAATAAATCAACTCGACAATGCGGTGCCCGCGGCGCAGTTTGGCGGGGTCGTTGGCCGGAATTACCTTGAGGCTGGTTAACGTATCGCCCCACATTCTGCCAAAGGCGGCGATGCCCACGATCATCGTTGAAAACAAAGTGCAGAACGCGCCGATCAGAAACACAATCCGCGACCAGCCGCCGTAAGTCTCCGTAAACATCGCGGCCAGTTGGTCCACGATGTCCGATTCTTCGAGATCGACCGTTCCATCGGCAACCATGGCGTGCAACACCGATGCGCCGATCAAAAAGTAGGCCGCCGTGATCACCGTGGTCAGCGCCGTGCAGACCCCCACGTCGATCTGCATGATGCGAATCCAACCGCGAGTTCGCTCGGTCCAGCCCTTGCTTTTCGGCGAGCCGACGAACTTCGTATATCCCTTTTCTAAAATCCAATACGGGTACATGAACAGTTCGTTGGAGGTGGCGCCCAATGCGCCCATCAGGCTGATCACGGCAAACGAAGCGGCGAGAGTGTTGTCGCCCAAGGAAAAGGTCAGGCCGGACATCACTTGGTCGCCCGTAATTTGATATTCAGTTCTTTGAATCAGGCACATGGCCACTACGACCGAGATGCTGAATCCGAGTACCAGGAAGGTGACCAGTTTTTCCATTTCGAGATAAACATCCCGCCACAGAATTGCGAGCACGACGAATGATAGGATCACCATCCAGATAATCTCGGAATTGCGATCGTTGGCCGACAGCGGCATCAGCGCATCCATCAATCCGGCCGTTGCGCCCAAAATGCCGGCGAACGCCAACGAAGTGGGAATCGTGGAAAAAACGAAAATCAATCCCAACCACGACGTGCCACGAAATCGCGGAAACGGCAGGCTGTTGAACGATTCCAACGGCGTGCGATCATGAGCCAACGTGTGCCGGCCGATTTCGATCTGCAGAAAGTACTTGATCACGCACGAGATGATCACCACCCACAGCAAGACGAATCCAAACTTGGCCGCCTGTTTGGGTGTGTTGATCAGTTCGCCCGATCCCATCACCGAACCAATGACGACAATCCCCGGCCCGATCGCTCCCAGAACACCCAGCCAGGTGCGTGGAGGCAGCTTGATTCCGTCTTGAGATTCTTTGTCAGTCTTTGTCATAGGACTATTGGGCATCGCATTCAAATGGAAACAACGGCTGGCGGCGCGACTTGAAGTCCAGTTGCAACATGTCCGCACAAGTCGAACCGGGTGTGTTGACGCGGATCAAGTCGGAACAAACTTCCCGGTAAGCGGCCACCGGGGCATTGACCCCTTTGGCCACCAGGATTCGAAAGCGGCTGGGATCCAAGTCGCAACTGATGATCTGCTGCAAACTGAATGGCGTCATGCGTTTGGTGGTCAGCATGACGGTCATTTTGGGATCGGTCTCGACGACCACGGTCAGTCCTTGATCGAATTGGGTATAGCCTCCGTGGCGAACTTGCGATTCGCTGAATCGACCATCGTGCATCGAACGGACGCGAAACGACGCCGTTAGCGGCAGTCCGTGCTGATCGTCGACTTTGCCCCCCACCGAAAGCTCGACACTCGCGCCGACACCTGCCTGCTGTGCGATGTGCACCGACTCGGGGTCGTACAGGCAGACGAACGCGTCGCTACATCCGCCTTCCCGAATGGCGTGCGCCAAGAATGTGCCGTCCGCCGCCGAGCCGCCGCCGACGTTGTCGCCCATGTCGAGCAGACAGACGGGCCCGGAGGCGTTTGCCGCCCGCGCCAAAGCTTCTTCAATGCTGATCATCTGCCCGACCACATCTTCACGGTGGTTCCATAGCCAGTCGGCAAGTTCTTTGGCCGAGTTGCCGGCCAGTTCGGCATCGTCATCGGTAACGCAAATGGTCGCTGATCCCATTTCGGCCACGTCCGAATAGGGAAAACCCAACACGATGCTGTTGGTCAGGACTTTGTCGGACTCAAGTTGACGGTCGGCCAATTCGTACAGCGGCTGTAAATGCGGTTCGCTGGTCAATTGGCGTTCGATGTTAATGGCCAGCGGCGGAAACTCGGCCCGCACTGTCGGCCGAATTTCGCCCCGCAGCGTGCGGACCATCAGCGAGGCCGCTTCCAAACCCCGCTGGCGCTGGTCTAGGTGCGGGTTACTGCGATAGGCGGTCAGCGCGTCGCAGCTTTCGACCATCGCGGGCGAAAGATTGCAATGAGGATCGATGGTGCCGATGATCGGCAGATCGGGCCCCACTTGTTCGCGCAGCCGCGATAGCCAGTGGCCGTCCGCGTCGCCGTGCGATTCGGCCACCATGGCTCCATGTGGCGCGACCAACATACCGTCCAGCTTGCCGGCAGCGCTCAGCCGGTTGAACATGCGGCGCAATAATTCTTCAAACGCATCGGTCGTCACCGCGCCCGACGGCAAGGCTCGCGCGGCAAAAATCGGCACGGCCTCGATCGCCTCGCCGGGCGAAGTCTCGTTGTGCTGCCGCAAGCCCTCGAAAAAGCCGCCCACTTCGTGATGCGACGACTCGAACTTTTCACGAATCGGATCGCCCTCAAGCAGCGTTTCCTGCTCGAAGTCTTGCAAAGTGGTTGGCTGCTGAATGAACGTATTCGATTCATGCTGCAGGACAAGAATGCCAACTCGCATGTTAGATTTTCCTTTTCTGGGCAGTTTTATCGAGCCAGATATCTTATCGCGTTCCGACGCGCGCCGCTTGTGGGCCGGCATTTCAGTTGGCATCAAAGTTGCTGAAACAACCAAGGATATCGGGCACACTGTGCGCCGCGAAGATCCCGCTGTCCGCATTTCCCCACCTTTTTTACCTTCAGGAGCGCCAGGTATGAACCGCCCCACCCATTTGCGCAACACGCCCGTCGTACAGTTTTTGACTGTTCTCGTTGGATCGACGTTCATTTTCTGTCAGAGCCAAGCGCGGGCCGAAACCGATCTGGAAGCTTTTTTGGAATCTGGAAAAATTGCCGAGGGCGCGAAAGAACTGACAGCCGCGTTGGAGAAGAACCCGGACGACGACGAGGCGCGGTTTAGCTTGGGGATATTGCAGTTCATCCAGTCGGTGGAAAGCCTCGGTCAATCTCAGCACCAATATGGGCTCCTGCACCATCGGACTCGAGCCGTTCCATTTCTGCGGCTGCCCGTTCCAAGGAACGAGGCTCCTCAAGAGCTAACTTATGAGAAGTGTCGAGAGATTTTCAGCCGCCTGGCGAGCGACCTCAAGGTGGCTGAAGCGACGCTGGCCAAGGTGGACTCCACGGACGTCAAAGTGCCGATCCATTTCGGCCGCATACGGCTCGACCTAGACGGCGACGGCGCGGCCAGCGATGAAGAGACTTTCTGGAGAATCTTCGCCATGTTCAACCGGCGCGTCGACGAAGCCGCGGGCAGGGAGTTTCGTATTGCCTTCGATGGGGGCGACGTGCATTGGCTGCGCGGCTACTGTCATTTGCTGATGTCGTTCTGTGATGTCGTGTTGGCCCATGATTGGCAAGAGCTGTTTGAGCGCTGCGGGCACTTGGTCTATCCCAAAGTCAAAACTCCACACACCTTCCTGGCCGACGAAAATACGGCCGACGTTTTTCGTGGCTTTGACTTTCGTTTGATCGCCGACGCCGTCGCCGCGATTCACCTAATCAACTTTGAAGTGGTTGAGCCCGAGCGAATGCAGAGCGCGCTCAAGCATCTGCAAGCCATGGTGGCTCAAAGCCGTGCTTCATGGACACGAATCCTCTCCGAAACCGACGACGATGACGAATGGCTGCCCAATCCCAAACAAACGGGCGTCATTCCCAACGTTCGCGTTCGTCAGGAGTTGGTCGATGGCTGGCACGAGTTCCTTGACGAATCGGAAGCGCTGCTGCGAGGGCAAAAACTGGTCCCGTTTTGGCGCGGATATCGCGATCGTCCGGAAGAAGTTTTTGCGATGAAGCGGGGCGTGAATCTGCGGCGTGTGTTCACCGAGCCGCGGCGGTTCGATTTGGTGATGTGGGTCAGCGGCACCGGCGCGACGCCCTATCTGGAAAAGGGCGAACTGACCGACACCGAAACCTGGCAACGCTTGATGCGCACTTTCGGCGGCGAATTTTTCGGCTTCGCGTTTTGGTTCAATTGAAGCCGGCTGGGTACTGATCAGCGCCCACTCCAATAGACGATATTGCACGAGCGGGTTACAGTACCGTCATGGAAGAAGAAATTGAACTAGAACATTTGATCATCAATCACGTCAACGAAACCAAGTACAAGCCTGTCAAGCCGCGAATGATTGCCCAGCGGCTGGAACTTCCCAAGGAGCAGTTTCGGGACGTCAAAAAGACGGTAAAAAGGCTCGTTCGAGAAGGAAAACTGAGTTACGGGGCCAACCATCTCGTTCTGCCGGCCGCCACGCAAAAGCCTGAGGTGCGGCAGGTCGTGGGCACCTTTCGCCGGGCTGCGGGCGGATACGGATTCGTGCGGCCCCGCGGGGCGACTCCCGGTTCGCGCGAAAACGACATCTACATCTCGGCCAATCGGACACTGGACGCCGCGGACGGCGATGTTGTGGCCGTGCGGCTGAAAAGAGGCAGTCGCCGAGGTGATTCGGATCGGCAACGGGGCGAGATCGCGGAAGTGTTGGAGCGCGATACGCACCAGTTCGTCGGCACGTATCTGGAACGCGAAGGACTCGGATTCGTGCGAGTGGACGGCACGGTGTTTGTTCAGCCGATTTTGGTCGGCGACGCGGGAGCGAAACGCGCCGGTGAAGGCGACAAAGTCGTCATTGAAATGGTGCGGTTTCCGTCGCACATCCACGATGGCGAAGGCGTGATCGTCGAAGTGTTGGGCAAGCACGGCACGCCCGGTGTCGACACGCAGTTGATCATGCGTGAATTCAAATTGCCAGAGAGCTTTCCCGAAGAAGTGCTGGAGGTCGCTCGGCAGCAGGCGGAGGACTTTGACGAAGCGATCACTGACGGCCGACACGACTTTACCGACATGGTTGTCCTCACGATCGATCCCAAAGACGCTCGCGATTTCGACGATGCCATTTCGTTGGAACGGATTGAAAACAACCATTGGAAACTGGGCGTGCATATCGCCGACGTTTCGCATTTTGTGCGGCCCGGCACGTTGCTTGATGACGAAGCCCGCCAACGCGCGACCAGCGTCTATCTGCCCGACCGCGTAGTGCCGATGTTGCCGGAAATCATCTCGAACAACTTGGCCAGCTTGCAGCCGAAGCGCGTGCGGTTCACGAAATCCGTCTTCATTGAATTCTCTGAAGACGGCGTTCCGATCGATGCCGAAGTATTCAACGGCGCGATCAAGAGCCAACATCGATTCACCTACGAAGAGGTCGATGACTATTTGGCGGACCGCGAAAATTGGAAGCAAAAGCTTTCAGTTGACGTATTCACGCTCGTCGGCCGAATGCACGAACTGGCGATGATCCTCCGGCGGCGACGCTTGGACGGCGGGGCTATCGAGTTAACCTTGCCCGAGGTCAAGATCGATCTGGATCGCGACGGACACGTCCGCGGCGCGCACACGGTGGAGAACACCGAAAGCCATCAGGTCATTGAGGAGTTCATGCTGGCGGCCAACGAAGCCGTGGCGCAGTTATTGGACAAGCAGGATCTGTTCTTCTTGCGGCGTGTTCATCGGCCGCCGGTCCGCCGCAAGCTGAAGGACTTGACGAACTTCGTTCGCGAGTTGGGTTTTGATTGCGGCAATCTGGAGAGCCGCTTCGAGATCAAGAAAGTGATCGAAGAGGTCGCCGGCAAGCCGGCCGCGCACGCCGTGAATTATGCCGTGCTGCGATCGATGACCAAAGCCTGTTACAGTCCCGAAGAGGAAGAGCACTACGCGCTGGGCACTAGGCACTACTGTCACTTCACGTCGCCGATCCGCCGCTATCCGGATCTCGAAATTCACCGCATGTTCGATGCGCTGGCCCGCGGCAAACGGCCTCCGCAAAATTACGACGAAATGTTGCTGCTGGGCGAACTCTGCAGCGATCGCGAACAACGGGCGGAAAAGGCCGAACGGGAGTTGATCAAGATCAAGCTGCTCAACTTCCTGGGCCACAAAATTGGCGAGCAACTGGATGCCGTCATCACCGGCGTCGAGGATTACGGCCTGTTCGCTCAAGGGGTTGAGTTGCCGGCGGAGGGGCTGATCCGCGTCCAAACGATGCAGGACGACTACTACGATTATGACAGCAAAGCTCACACGCTGACGGGACGCCGCGCGGGAAACTGCTATCGTTTGGGAGACCTGGTGCGGGTCGAAATTGCCCACGTGGATGTCGATCGTCGGCAGTTGGATTTTCGCCTGGTCAAATCGGTTGAAAAGAGAAAGCCGAGCAAAGTCGCGCGAAAGAAGGCCAAGGCGAAAAAGAAAAAGACGGCGAAACGCGGGAAAACTAAGAAAAAGCGGGCCAAAAAGCGGACGAAAAAGCGGCGCTAACCGCCTGCTTCGGCACGACCGCCAAGCTTTCACGGACCGCTATCTTGCATCGCTTGGGTTGCTTTCGCCCGTCGGCGTGGCGCTTGTGTAAACGGTTTCACAAAGATAGCGGGAGTAATGCGTCGATAACTTCGAGTGTTGAGACCCATTGTCACAAGATTCGGAGCGAGCGAATGAAGTTTTTCTCGGGGAAGAAGGGACTGTTTTCCGGTGTTTGCCTGCTGGGGGCGATCTTGAGCCAAGGCTGTGCCACGTCGCAACCAGGGATCGTCCGTGGCCAGCAGAACGAATATGCCGCCGAACACGCGGCCAGCGCGGTGCCCAAGCCGCAAAACTTCTATACGCCTCCGCCCAATGCATACGCCCAACAGACTGCGGCGACCAGCGTTCGCCAAACGCCGTCGTGGCTCGGCAGTGGCGGCGGCAATTGCTGACATCCTTAGGCAACGTGCATGGTTCATGCACAATCTTGATCGCCCAAACGGCCACGAAATAAACAACAAGGCACGAAAACAGAGTAACGATTTTCGTGCCTGTTTGTGTTTCTTCGAGCGATTCATGCTGTTCAATCAGTCCAGTTCCTCGGCGAACCTGAGCAACGCGACCGTGTCCTACTTCAATCTTGATTTGCACGGCCCCCCAGGATCGACTCGATGGCTAGACGAAAGCAACGGCGACAACGCCCCAATTTGGCGCGGTACCCGTCGATCGATGGCCCCGACGACGAAGTGATCGATCAACCGTGTCTGGCATTTCATAAGTACGATGGCTCCAACCTTCAGTTCAAGTGGACTCAGAAAGAGGGGTGGTGCCAATTTGGAACTCGCAAGCGGGCAATTGATACCGAGAATCCGCTGTTCGGCGTGGCGGTCTCGATGTTTATGACTAAATATGCCGATCCGTTATTGGCTTGCGTCCGCAGATACAAAGAGTATCGAAACGTCAAGTCTCTTGTCGCCTTCTGCGAGTTCTTCGGCGCACATACTTTTTCGGGCCTTCATCGCGATAACGAACCGAAAGAACTAAGACTCTTTGACATCTACTTATGCGATCAAGGGTTTGTCCCGCCTCGCCACTTTCAAGATCACTTTGGACATCTTGATACGGCCGAAATGGTCTACGATGGCCCGCTAACGAAGCAGTTCATGGCGGACATCTACCGGGGAAACTTTCCGGTCAAAGAGGGCGTGGTTGCCAAAGGCGTTACGACTACCCAGCGGCGCAAGGGAAAGACCGAGCAGCAGGTTTGGCAAGTCAAGATCAAGACCCGAGCATGGCTTGACGAACTGGCACGCCGCGCGGGTGAGGCATCTGAACTCAAGCAAGAATTGGAAGACAATATCAAGCAGCAGGCCTCCGTGCTGGATACAATTGGCGCGAACTGAACTGCTGTATTGCCTTCGCGAAAAACGGGAGCGGATTTTCTAGCTCAAGCGATAGCTCGTATTGGTCTGAGGCACGGCCTCGCTAAAACTCTTTCCGCTCGATGTACAGGCAAGAGACCAGCAGCATGACGGCGACGAAAATAGCGCTGGTCCACACCGGATCCCACGGGCGCAATTCGGCATGAGCGGCTTGCAGGTCGGTTCGCGCCGTTCCCATGTCGGTCGTGGTTTCGTCGGTCAGCAAATACTGGACGGTATTGCTTAGTTCGGAAGGCTTGGGAAACACCGTGTGGATCGGCACGATGACGTAGTGATAGGCGATCTCTATGACGCTCAGCGGCGGGACGCAGATTCGCTGGTGCTGGCCGTCGGACAAGTTATAGCGTGTGATCCGCGTTCCCCGGTCGGCCACCAGCAGCGATCCGTCTGGGGTAAAGGTCGCGGCATAGATGGAGCCTTGGCCGGTCACTGGGGCCCGCCGCAGCGCTTTCGAATCGTTGTCCATCAACCATAGGTTGCCGCTTTGAAAAACGATCGCCAGCCATTGGCCGTCGGGCGATGCGGTCAAGAAACGCGGCCGGCTGGACGGCTCAGGCTCGATGGTGTCGACGGTGTTCAACGTCTTTGCGTCCAGCAATTGCATTTGGCCCTCGCTACGGGCCAGTAGTATCAAATCGCCGCCGAAGGCCAAAGCCGCGCCTTGTCCCTGGTCTCCTTCAATCTCGCGGGACACTCCGTACTCAAACTGTCCCTTGGAATCCGGCAGCAGAGTACTCAACGTCCCTTGTCCATAAACCACAATGCGGCCGTCCGCGGCATTGATGGCGGCGGCATTGGGCTCGCCCAACGACAAACGAGGATTCGGGCCCGCATCGCGAAACGGACCGCCGCCGAAGGGCAGCGACTTGCGCAAATTCTGCGGAATCAAGTTCAACAAATTGTTGCTTTGTTGAGTCTTCTCGTCGACATTTCCAGTCAAGCGATAGATGCCCATTTCGGTCACGGCCAGCAGCCGGCCCGACGGTTCGGCCAACAATTCGAACGTCGCCGGCGGCAGGTCTGGTCCATCCGCCACCGTCCATTCCTGTTCGCGCGGCCCGTACTGCAGCTTGGGATTAAAGAACATGAAGCGGCCAAACCCCAGGTTATGTCGGCGGGCCGCCAACAACTGATCGCCTTTTGCATCGTAAATCGGTCCCAGCGTTCGCGGATTGGGTCTGCCGCTCGACATGAAAATCGAACGCCACTCATTCGCTTCGCTGTTCCATATTTTGGTCTCTCCTTGTTCATTCAAGCTGACAATCTCATCCTTGACCGGCAAGACCTTCACGATCCGCTGCGATTTGATGAAGACTTCTTCGACAAGCGCCTTGGAGAAGCCAACCCAAAAACACAGGATCCCAAACACCGCGGCGACCACCATCGCCACAATGGCATTTCGCCAAATCGCTCCGGCAAACGCGGACACCGAATAGTAAATCGAGAACAAGAATAGAAAGATGGGGATGCATTTGAGAAACCCGTGATTCCAAATGCCAAAGCGAAGGCCCGCGATTAGCCAAAAGCCGACGATCAAATACGTCACATTCAGCAAGATGAAGGCGCAACCGCCGACGAACTTCGACAGGAACAACAACGACCGGGACAGCGGTTTGCTGAGCAGCACATGCAGTGTTCCCGGCTGAAACATGTCGGGAATGATCGGCGCGGTCACGGCGACGGCGACAATGATCGCAATCCAGCCGATCAGGAAACTCATCAGCGTGGGGATCACCCAGACTTCAATAAATTGGGTGACCTCGTGCTGGCCATAGGGCAGGGATGGGAAAATGTCGTAACCCAGGTAGCAGATTTGCACCTCTTCTTTCGAGCGAGTGCGGAAATGACGCTTCAAGTCCGACTCGATAAGCAAACGGTTCCGGCGGGCCAAGTTGGACTTGGAGAGTTTGTCGGCGGGTTGCTTGGTGAGTTCCTCAAGTTCGTCGCTCAACTTGCGGTTCTTCCAAACGACCTCGCTATACAAAGGCTGCTCGTCAAGCAGTTCGTTCAGCGCTTTGGCCAGATCGGAACGCCCCTTAAATTGTTCGCGACCGCGCGGTTCCTCGTCCTTGGCAATCTGCCCCATTCGCATTCGCTTTTCTTTGTCGAGCGACAGCCAAATACGTCCCGCGGGCGAGTCCTTATCCGCCTTTTGCAGATCTTGCGCCAATTCTCTGGCGTCACGAATGTCACCCTGGCGGAATTCGGTATTCAGTTCCAGCCGATAGCCAAGCGGCGCGATGAGCGCCAGCGCGATGGTGATTAGGATTAGTAATAGCCACAGCAATCGGGACGCGAACGCCTCGTGAAACGAATCCAGGATGATGGCAAGATAGGCGCTCATTCTTCGGTTTCTTTCACCACCTGCATGAAGGCTTCTTCAAGCGTAAACCGCCGCGGCGCGAGACTGACAATGCTGATCCCCGCAGCGCGCAGCCGATCGACGCAAAGGTCGACGTCTTGTTGACTCTGCAGCCGCACGACCATGGCAAACCGGTTCTCGCCAACCACCTGTGACTCGACGATTTCATGGCCGGCCAGTGCCGTTTCGGCAGCCACTCCATCGCCCGTCATCTCCAGTTGGAGGAGGATGTCGTCCGAGCCGACCTTGGAGGCGATTTCGTCCACGTCACCCACTAGCCGTAGCCGCCCCTTTTGTAGAATTGCCACGCGGTCACACACCATTTCAACTTCTTGCAACAAATGGCTGTTGAGAAACACGGTACGCCCCTGTTTCTTGAGGTCTTGAATGATGTTTCGCACATCCGCTCGGCCGACCGGGTCGAGGCCGTCGGTCGGCTCGTCTAGAAAAACGACTTGCGGGTCGTGGATTAGAGCCTGTGCCAGCCCCAGTCGCTGCAACATGCCCTTGGAGTATTTTCGAACCGGATCCTTGATGCGGTGGGCCAGCCCGACCATTTCCAACAGTTCCATTCTCTTTGCGCGAATCGCCGTTCCGGACATTCCGCTCAAACGCCCGAACAGACTCAGCGCCGACAGGGCAGTGTGATAAGGCGGGAAACGCATGTTTTCCGATAGGTAACCTACTTGGCGACGGCCCACCCGGCTGCCGGCCGGCCGGCCCAGCAGCTTGGCGGTACCGCTGGTCTTGCGGACGATTCCCAGCAGAATCTTGATAAACGTCGTTTTGCCGGCGCCATTGGGACCCAGCAATCCGAAGACCTCCCCTTGGCCAACCGACAGCGAAACACCTTGGAGAGCCTGGAGACGCTTTTTAAAGACTAAGCCTTCCTGGTACGTCTTGTGCAGGTCGGTAACCTTGATGGAACAGTCGTCGGTCATGGCGGGCTAATTGAGTGAGTGCGTTACTTACATGATTCGTCGAGACACGGCAATTCTTGCCATCGGCAGGTCAAACATGCGTGGACGGAGCCGAAGCTACGCCCCCAGGATCCGCTCAAGCAGTCCTTTGGCAAGGGGGAAACTGAGCGATGTCGCTCGATTTACAACGACAACCGGTCACCGATCACGCCAGAAACCGGGAACGAACAGTACCAGAATCGAAAAGATCTCCAGCCGGCCGATCATCATCAGCCAAGTGAATAACGTCTTGTTCACCGGGCTGAAGTGCGCATAGTTTTTGCTCGCGCCGACGATGCCCAAGCCGGGACCGATGTTGTTTAGTGATGCGGCCACGGCGCTGGCGCTATCGATCAGCTTGGCCGGCGGCTTGTCCGCGATGCCCCACGTTTCGTTGGGCTCCACGGTAACCACGAACAGCCAACTCAAAATGAAGATGATTAGGATGAGCGAAAAATAGACCAGGATATTGCGCCGCAAACCCGGATCGTCGACCGGCTTTCCGCCTAGTCGCAGGGGACGCACGACCCGCGGATGATAAGCCTGTTCAATTTCCAGCCGCAGAATTTTCACAAACAGAATGTGCCGGATGACCTTCATGCCGCCGCCGGTACTGCCGGCGCAGCCACCCACGAACATCAAGATCAACAGCGCTGCTCGCCCGAAGTTCGACCAGCCGTCGAAATCATGAGTGCCGTAGCCGGTGGTCGTAATGATGGAAACGACCTGGAACAGCGAGTAGCGAATGGCATCCGGAAGATTGTTGAAGTCGTTACGAACAAGGCCAAAAAAAATGACCAGCACGGTGACCGTGATCACCAAGCCCATATAAGTTCGCCACTCGACGTCGGCCAGCAACTTGCCGGGCTGCCGCAAAACCACTAGCAACAGCAGTGTAAAATTAGTCCCCGCCAGCAACATGAAGAGTGTGACGAAATAGTCCACGGCGGGAGTGGTGTTAAACGCGCCCAAGCTGCTGTCGTAGTTGCTGAAGCCACCCGTGGCCATGGTGCCAAACGCGTGGCATAGCGCGTCGAACAGCGACATCCCACAGAACAACAGCAATATCGCCAAGATCGCATTCAACGCGCAATAGATCAGGGCAAAGCGAACCGCCGTTTCTTGCATCAGCGGCGTGGAGCCTTCTTTCGTGGGGCCGGGCATTTCAGCCCGCATCAGCGCTTTGCCGGCCGAGCCCTGTCCCAGAATCACCACGAACAACACGATGATGCCCAGCCCACCTAGAAAGTGCGTGCTGCTGCGCCAGAACAGAATGCAGTGCGGCACTAAAACGGGATCTTCCAGCTTTTGAATGATCGTCGCGCCGGTGGTGCTGAATCCCGACTGCGATTCAAACAAGCTGTCGACGATTCCCATTCGAATCCAGGCGATTCGGTAGTTGGCCTCTCGACCGCGCGCCGCGGGGTCGTTGCCGGGAAAGAGAAGATATTCTTGCCACTGGGGATCGCTGTTCGCCAAGTTGCGAAGCACCTCATCTGGATCGATCGACGGACCGACCCTCTTTTTCAATTCTGCAAGATTCACTCCGTGGGCCCGCTTGATGTAATCGTACTCTTTCGGATCGTCTTCTCGTTCTTGCTCTCGCTCTCGTTCTTCGATCAGTAAGGCGCGCACTACGGTGTACTGGTCGGGTGTGAGTTCCTTCTTCGGCTTCCATTGCAGATTGATGGCGGTCTTGTTGTAGAGAAGAGGGGTTCTTTCGTGTTCGCTCTGAGGAGTCTGTTCCTCATTGCTGATTCGGACCGCGGGCATGTAGCCTACGCCGGCCAGCAAAAAGGGCAGGGCGCCTAGCATCGTGGCGAGTACCCAGCTTAAACCGACGACCGCCATCGCCTCTTTGCGAAACAACCGACCTTCCGCCTCGCGGCCATACCACATCAACAAACCGCCGACCGCGAAACAAACGGCGATGCTGATCGATAGCGCGATCAGGCCGAGCGATTCGGTTTGCAATTCTTCGATCGCAAACTCGTGATAGTCGTGGTGTCGGGCCGCGCGATGCCCCAGCGCGGGGAAGCCAAACGGCAGACTAAAGATCATCGTCACGCCGATCAGCATCGCGACAATGCCCAGCAATTTGCTCAACAGTCGAAAGTTCATGACGGGGCCAAGCCTGAACAAAGGTGAGAAGCGATCGTGTTAATTCTCAGGCGAGCCCCCAGCGTTAGCTGGGGGGTGATTTTGCAGCGCGAGTACGCTGCCAAACATGCGAATCTTGAATCCTCGCGCCTAACAGCTACGAAGCAATGCTCACGGGGCTTACGCCCCAGGCTACATGCTGTCGTCCCTTCGGGACTTGTGAATAACGCCATCCTCTACCCGCTCAATTCAAATTGTGCCAAGGCTTCCTCGACCACGCTATCGTCAATGAGCGCCACGACGGTGTCACCCGCTTGCAGGCGGTCGTCGGCACCGGGAACGCTTACGTACTCGCCGCGAATGACCGCGGCAATCAAGCACTTGGCCGGAAACGGCACATTGGCCAACACATGTTCGGTTGCCAGGGCTCCTTCAACAACATCAATTTCAAAAATGCTAATGCGGCCGCCCGGCAGTTGTACACGGGAAACCACGGCTCCTTTGTTGAGAAAGCCCAGAATCTGTTTGGCCATCACTTGCCGCTCGCTGACCGCGACGTCGATGCCCAGCTTGTTAACCACGTTGGCATAGTCGGGCCGGCCGACAAGGGCCATGATTTTTTCCGTGCCGATGTCGCGCGCCTCGACGCCCGCCATAATGTTGTTTTCATCGTCGCCGGTACAGGCCACGAAGACATCGGCGCTGGCCACGCGCTCTTCTTCCAAAACGCTGCGCCGAGTCGCGTCGGCATGAATGACCGTGGTGTGTTTCAGGTGATCGGCTAGGTATTCACAGCGCTCCTCCGAGGCGTCCATCAGCAAGATCTTGTAACGCTCGCCCTCTAGCGTGCGTGCCAAGTGATACCCGGTTTCACCACCGCCCGCGATGACCACGCTCATCTTGGAACCGCTGCTGATGCGGAACATCGACTTCACCTGGTCGATACCGTCGCGTTCACCGATCAGCGTTACATGGTCGCCGACTTCGATCTGGTCTTCCGCGCCGGCGAGCCACATTTTGCTTTCGCGATTGATCGAACCGACTTTCAATCCAGGCGGCAGGTCGAGATCTTTCAGCTTGGTGCCCACGGCGTGCGTGTTTTCGGAAACGGTGATCTCTTGCACCTCGACCTCGCCGCGGGCGAAATGTTCCAACACGACCGATCCCGGCGTGCGAATGTGATGCGCGAATTCCATGGCGGAAAGATGTTCCAAGCTGAGCAACCGGTCGATGTTGAAGTGCCGCTGATAGTCGAAGGTGCTGAGGTCGCGAAAGATCGGTGCATAGACACGAGCCATGGAACGACGCGCGCCCATTGCCTTGGCCATGCTGCCCGCGATCAAGTTAACTTCGTCGTTACCCGTTACCGCAAGACAGATGTCACAGCCGATGATCTCCGCCTGAAACAGAATGCTGGACCGCGACGCGGAACCGACGATCGCCCGGACGTCCAGTTCGTCGTTGATGCGGCGGGTATGATCCGGATCGGAATCGACCACGGTCACGCTGTGACGGTGGCGGCACAGCATATCGGCAATGGAAGTACCAACGGTACCCGCCCCCAAAATAACAATTCTCATCGTTCCAATCCGTTCAAGATGGCAGAAGAGTCATGAGCATTTTAGAGAAGATGGAACTTGCTCGTTGGGCAGAGCCGAGGTTACTTCGTGGATCGGAAGAACCGTTCGTCAACAGCTTTCGTTCCTTGCTCTTGATAGTATTGGACCAACTCGATCCGCACGTCGCGGGGCGAGAGGCCTTCCAGCCAACGGGAGTAGAGTTGTTGGTGGCGTTTGCGATACATCTTGATACGCTCGATCTCTTTTTGCTTCAACCCGGCTTTGGCCAATTGTTCGACCGGACCGGCCATGAACGCTTGGCGAGCCTCGGAAAATTCGCCGCTTTTGCCGTCGGCAATTTCGTCCAGCGTCTCGACCACGGCCGCAGCCTGGGCAGCCGCCTCTAGATCCAAGTGCTCGCTTACATTGTTTCGTTTGGCCAGTTCCTTGGCCAGCCACGGGTTGTACTTTGCCAGCCCGGCGAATTTTGCCCGCAGGGCCTGGAGTGTATTCGGCGCCGGTGTCAATTTCTTGTCGACCATCGAATACGCAAAGTGGTCGTAAACCGCCTCTTTCACCTCTCTTAAGGGGCTGTAGATCGGATTACGCCGTCCCACGATGCTCATCTTGGACGAGAACAGAGCACCGGTCGGTGAAATGAAATTGTCGCCAATGGAAAGTCCCAGTCGCTTCAAGTTCGCCTGACAGTGACCGCCCGGCGGATGTTCGTTGACTGGAAAGAACTCTGTCCGCGGCGCGCTGGTCGTCTGGGCGCAAAGCAACAAGAAGCCGGCGCAGTAAGTATTGAGCCGGCGTCCCTTTAACGGTTTGCCTTTCAGTTTCAACACCCGGTCAGTGCGGAAGGTCAAATCGAACTGGGTTTCATTCCCGATGACGTCCGCTCCGGCCTGGCCCATTGCCTGTTGCACCGCCAGATCTTCATGCCGCAGAAAGAAGTAGTGCAAAGTGCGTTTCAAATACGTATCGACCGGCGTGGCTGGAATGTAAGCGCCCCGTTCCGGCAAGTCGACCAACAAGAATCGGCGAATTCCCTTGGCGTCCGTTTCAACCGTGACGACGCCCACGTGCGTGAACAGCCCAGGCGTCAGATCGCTGAACATGTTGTAGGGCGACGCACCCCGCATCAGCAGCCAATCACCGGACCGCAGTTCCAAGTTGCCGTATCGAAATACACCGCCTTCAACTCCGTACTTCATCCGCCGCGCAAGCCATTCGAGCAATTTGATTCGGCGTTGCTCGAGATCTTGGTTTAGCCGCTTCGCATCAATGCTGGAAATGATGTCGTGTAGCGAGCCGGCCGTGACCTTCGATGGCGGGTCTTCTTGTCCCTGCCGCGCATCCTGGGGCAGGCCGATCGCGCGAATCGTCTCGGCGGCGACGATCTTGAGCGAATCGGTCGTCGACTTTTGACGCAGGAATTGATCCAGCGAATCCATTAGGTCGATTTGCTTGGTGGCCGCGATCAATTCGAGTGTCTTTTTCCGCGTGGCAGCGGGATACGGCTTGAAGCCAGAACTGGCGGGCGGATCGAACAGCACATAGCTCATCACCGCCGCGCCGATTTCCACGCGATCCTTGGCCAACAGGTCAAGCAGTTCGTCGATCTGTTTTGGATATGGCGATAAGTCGTAAGACCCGTGACTGATGGTATCTCGCTGGGTCGCCTGCAGCCGTCCTGATAAGTCGATCAGCGTCGCGGTCACTTGCAGGAACTGACGGATCGAATTGCGGCGGCCTTTGTCTTCGGGAATCGCTAGGAACTCGCCGCGCAGTTTCAAGACTTTTTGTAGCGACGCGTCGGCCCGCTGCTTGGATTCGACGACTTCCCGGATTACGGCCACGATCTTGTTTGGATCGGGTTTGCGAGGTTCCCACGAACGGGCTGCGGCCCAGTCATCAAGTTCGGTGGCCGCTTTGCGAACCGCGGCCGTGCGGGCCGGCGTACAGTCGGCCGCGGACGCCGGGATCGCTCGCTCTAGCAACTCGACGGCATCTTGCGCGAAACTGTCGCGAAGAAACCCACTGGAGACGAATAGAATGACAGCGACAACGAGATTCAATCGAAACACAACAGATCGCATTCTGGCTGGATTTGAATTTAGCGAGCCGTGGGGATGAATCCACGGACAACTCAAAGTTAGGCGTGCCTTTTGCAATCCGTCGCGACGAAGTTTTCACGGGTTGAGAAACAGAATACCCGGCAGGCGCTTACATTCCTATAACTCATGAATTCGGCGGATGCCAGCGTGAATCGGCAAAAATCCGGGAATTCAGCGTACTATGTGGCGATTTGTCATTGTTCACTCCGCGAACAATACGCGCCATGATCACGGAGCGATCAGCGACACTCCTCTACGCCACCGCTTCGGCTCGCAGCATATGTTCGATTCCGTCGGCTTTGGCGATTACCACGATTCCGCTGTCGGTGATCGTGAATCCGCGGCGGGCGTCCATTTCGAGATCGAAACCGATCTTGGCGTATTCGGGGATGTGGACGCCTTTGTCGATAATCGCCCGCCGCACGCGCGCGTGTCGGCCGACGTTAACGCCCTCGAACAGGATTGAATCTTCAATGTGCGCATAACTGTTGATGCGCACGCGCGGGCCGAGAATGCTGCGCTGCACCAATCCGCCCGAAACAATACTTCCCTGGCAGATGATGCTGTCCATCGCTCGGCCGCTGCGGTCCGCTTCACCTTGGCTGCCGAAGACGAATTTTGGCGGCGGCAGGTTCTGTTGATAAGTGCGAATCGGCCACAGGTCGTCGTACATGTTCAACAGAGGATCGACGGAGATGAGATCCATGTTGGCTTCGAAGTAGGCGTCCAACGTGCCGACGTCGCGCCAGTAGGCATCACTCTTCCGGTTCTCGTCCATGAACGGATAAGCGAACACGCGGTGCGAATCGATGATCGAGGGAATGACGTTGCGGCCGAAATCGTGAACGCTGTTTTGTTTGTTGGCGTCTTCGCAAAGCTGTTCAAACAAAAACCTGGCCGTGAAAACGTAGATGCCCATCGAGGCCAAGCAGTGTTTGTCGTCGCCCGGAATGGTCTTCGGCTCGCCCGGCTTTTCCTCGAAGCCAATAATTCGATCTTGCGGGTCGACTTGCATGACGCCGAATTCGCGCGCTTGTTCGGGTGCGACGCGGAGAGCGCCGATCGTCAAATCGGCTTGTGACTCTTTGTGAAAATCGACCATTCGGCGATAGTTCATTTTGTAAATATGATCGCCCGCCAAGATGATCACGTGCTCGGGACGCTCTTTTTCGATCGCATAGATGTTCTGATAGACCGCGTCCGCCGTGCCTTGATACCAGTGTTCGTCGATCCGTTGCTGAGGCGGAACCACATCGATAAACTCGCCCAGTTCGCTGCAAAAGACGTGACGCCAACCGAGGTTGATATGCCGATCGAGGCTCATCGCTTTGTACTGCGTGAGCACCAAGATTTTCTTGATTCCGCTATTCAGACAATTGGAAAGCGAAAAATCGACAATCCGATATCCGCCGCCAAAAGGAACCGCGGGCTTGGCCCGGTCGCGGGTGAGTGGTTCCAGACGGGATCCTTTTCCGCCTGCCAAAACTACAGCCAGGGTGTTGTGCATCGCTCCGTCTCCAGCCTGGTCGGCACGTGGCCGATCTGATGGGAAGTCATGGGTGAAAACGCATTATAGAGGTTTTTGCAACTTCACGAACAGTGAAGTTGATTGGCCTGCCCTGGGTCGAGCAATCACGCGCCGTACTTTCCCATACGACCGGCGTTGGCCAGTGCCAGCGGCATCAGATACTTGGCCTCGAACTGACCGAGTCCCCCGCGAGTTGACTCGGATTCGCTAAACTGCCGGCAAGGGTCTGGGCGGCAGCAATCGGAAACCAGCAGCGTCGGCACCGGATGCCAACTGTGGCTTTTCAGGTAGGCCGGCGTGCTGTGGTCGCCGGTGACGATCGTCACAGCGGGATTCAGTCCGCCGATGCGCGGCATGATCGCGTCGAGCTGTTCGATGCGTTCGACTTTGGCGTCGAAGTTGCCATCTTCACCCGTGCTGTCGGTGTATTTGAAGTGAATGAAGAAAAAGTCGTAGTCGTTCCAACATTCTTCCAGCACGTCGAACTGTTCGTCCAGCGTTTGCGACTGGCCCACGATGCTCATGCCCACCAAACGGGCCAGGCCCTTGTACATCGGATAGACGGCAATCGCGGCTGCGCGCAGGCCGTAAACTTCCTCGTAGGTGGGTAAATCTGGTTTGGCCGCGAAACCGCGCATCGTGTGGAAGTTTGCCTTCGGCTGATCGGCGAGGATTTCGCGCGCTTGCCGAAGAAATTCCATGGCGACGTCGACCGTCTTTGCACTGCCCGCATCGGCGGCGACCGGCTGGAGCGGCGGTACTCCGGTGGCTTGCGGATCGGTGTCCCGCACATTGCCCTCCAGGCCGTCGCCCCGCAAAACGACGACAAAACGGTGTTCCTTGACCGGTTCGACAAAGACCTTCACGTTGGGAATCGAGACGGCGCGCAGCTTGATCGCCAGCGGGGCGCTTTCTTCAGTGGGAATCCGTCCGGCGCGGCGGTCGGCGATGTTGCCGTCGGCGTCGAGCGTGCAAAAGTTACAGCGAATCGCCACATCGCCCGGCTGCAGTTCGAAGCCGATCCCCGTGGCTTCCAAGGCACCACGGCCAATGACGTACTTAAGCGGGTCGTAGCCAAACAGTCCCAGGTGGCCGGGAACGCTGCCGGGACTGATCCCGGGCAACACGGGGATACTGCCACCCTGAACGCCGCGAATCGCCAGAGCATCCAGATTGGGGGTGCTGGCCGCTTCCAACTCGGTCTTGCCTGTTGGTTCCATAGGCAGGCCGCCCAGTCCATCAGCAACCAGCATGACAATCTTCGATTCGTTTTTCGTGTTGAGTTCGCGGGTTAGCTGATGCATGTCCATGTTGGTTGGTCCCATTGAAAAAGATGGTTGACTGCCCCCTTGGTATCAAAATAACTGCCCTGTTCAAGGTGCCGTGACGGTGCAATTCGTCGCCTGTTCAATTTTTGCTCGGTGGACTATCTTCATGGCAGCCAAAAAATTCCGCCGCCAGGATGCAAATGTCATGTCTGCAATCGACCTTATCCAATATTCCGCCGAGGGTGCAATCTTTGACAACGGCGGCATTGCGCAGGCCGAGTTATCGGGAGTTTTGTCGAAGCTAGAAAAAATCCGGAAACTTGTTGTCGAGGAAGATGCAAATCAGTTTGCAAACCCGGACACCATTCCTGACGAAAAAAAACCGCTCGATGCGGGCTTTTTCGAAATGCCCGAGCGGTTGCTGGCGGCCTACCGCGAGTCTCGCGATGCGAGCGAATTGGGCCGCATCCTGAAGACGGCGGCGCGGTTGAGCGAAGCGGTCGACCGGGTCGTGGTCTTGGGAATCGGCGGCTCGTACATGGGGGCCCGCGCGTTGATGGAAGCCTGTCGTGAGCCCTACTTCAACGAACTCACCCGAGCCGAACGCGGTGGCCGGCCACGCATGTATTTTGAGGGCAACAATGTCGACAACGATGCCTCCCAGGGGTTGCTCAAGTTGCTCGGTGAGGGACGCGTCGCCGGTAGTCTCGACGAGCGGTGGGCGATTGTCGTGATCAGCAAGAGCGGCGGCACGCTGGAAACAGCTTCGGCGCTGCGGCAATTCCTGGCCGCCTTGCGAGTTTCTCGCGGCGGTAAGCCA
>JAJDEH010000237.1 GCA_029259935.1 Planctomycetota bacterium | reverse complement strand
ACGACGACCGAGCATTTTCATATCGGCGTCGGCTCCATCTTGCTGGGAACCAACACGGCCCGTTATCGAACCTGGGACGGCATGCGGGCCATCGATTACGCTACGAGCCGCAAGGATATTCGAGCGGACCGCATCGGCTTCACGGGATGTTCGGGCGGCGGGACTTTGACCAGTTACGTCATGGCATTGGACGAGCGAGTCTACTGTGCGGCACCCGCCTGTTATTTGACAACGTTTAGGCGACTGGTCGATACCATCGGTCCGCAAGACGCCGAGCAGAATATCTTCGGCCAGATTGCGTTCGGCATGGACCATCCCGACTACGTCATCATGCGGGCTCCACGGCCTACGATCATTAGCGCCACGACCGGTGATTACTTCGACATCGACGGAGTCTGGAGCAACTTGCGTCAGGCCAAGCGGTTCTACAACCTGCTGGGACATTCGGAACGGGTCGATCTTGTGGAGGGACCTGGCGGCCACGGCGTACCGCCCGGCAATCTGGTGGCGATCATGCGTTGGATGCGCCGTTGGTTGCTCGATAAGGACGACGCGGCCATGCAGGGCGAGATTGCCGTTCATGAGCTGCAAGACTTGCAATGCACTGACAAAGGACAGGTGTTGCACCTGCCGGATGAACTGAGCGTGTTTCAGCTTAACGACAAATGGCAACAGCGTCTGGTCAAGCAACGCGTCGACCGCTGGAAGTCGCTGGCGGACGATGCGAAAAAGCAGCGGGTGCGTGAGTTGGCGAACATCGCGCCGGCCGAAGAGATGCCCATGCCGGATGTCCATCTGACGGGCGCGCTGTCCCGCGAAGGATGTCGCGTTTTGAAGCTGCTTCTGCGGCCCCAGGGCGGAGTGCCGATGCCGTCATTGTTGTTCTTGCCGAAAGAACCAAAGGGCGAGCGCTATCTGTATGTGCACGGCCAGGGCAAGCAGGCGGATGCCGGAGCGGACGGCCCGATCGAGGCACTCGTCAAGAAGGGCCATGTCGTGTTGGCGGTCGATCTGCCTGGTATCGGTGAAACGCGTGGCGAGCGAGCCGATGGACCGCTGGGCGATTGGAAGGATTACTACATGGCCTACTTGCTGGGCAAGTCGCTGGTGGGAATCCGAGCGGAAGCCGCGATACAAGCGACCCGTGTTCTTCGACATATTGACGCCGAAAAGCGGGCCTTCAACCCCTCGGAGGCCGCCGATTGCACTGTGAAGCTGATCGCCACCGGCGAGGCGAACGTGGCGGCGCTCCATGCCGCGGCCACTTCCGACGAATTTGAGCAAGTGCAACTGCTCGGCGGCCTGCAGTCGTGGCAGGACGTGGTAAAATCGATTGAGACGGAAAACCAATTGGTCAACACCGTCCACGGGGCACTGCGACACTACGATTTGGCGGATCTCATCGAGCTTCACGGCAGCGTAACCGTGGAAGATGCTCCCGCCAACTCGAAATAAGATCACCCCAAGACATCCACCGCCCCACAAGGAAGAGCATGTCCAAGCCCGTCGCTCGTCAAGTATTGTCGTTGGTACTGTGCCTGCTTGTCTGCGCGGCCGGTGCCAGCACCTATGGTCAAAAATCGAAACCCGATCGAGCTGCTCGCAAGCGAAAAGCCGCCGCCAAGAAGGCCGCCAAAGATAAGCAGCAGCGCGAGGATGCAAAGAACCAATTGACCGGTAAGCCCGATCCGCCGCGCGATCCGAAATTGCAGCAGTTCGGCATTTATGAAAAGACCGCGCCGCGAGCCGCCACGACCAAAGCCATCACCACCAGTCTTCCGCTTGACCTGAAAAAAGGCGATCGAATCGCGCTGGTCGGCAACACTCTTTTCGAGCGAGCTCAACTGTTCGGTCAAGTGGAAGCATTGCTGCACCAACGCTATCCGAAACATCAGCTCGTCGTCCGCAACTTGGCGTGGTCGGCCGACACGTCTGATCTACAGCCTCGCCCCGACAATTTTGCGGATCTCGATCAGCATCTCACGCACGAGAAAATCGATGTCATCTTGGTGGCATTCGGTTTCAATGAATCATTCGCGGGGCTCGATGGCGTCTCGGCGTTTGTGAAAACTCTGGACGACTTCGTCACCAAGATTCAAGCCAAGGCCTTTAATGGCAAGACCGCTCCGCGCATCGTCTTGCTGTCGCCGATTGCCAATGAAAACATCGAGGGCGTCGACGCCGGAAGTCGCAACAACCGCCGCTTATCGATGTACACCGAGACAATCAGCAGTGTGGCCATCAAACGCAAGGTTGGATTCGTCGATGTTTTTCACCCGACGCAAAAGGCGATGAGCAGCACGGGCAGTGATCTGACGATTAACGGCTGTCACTTGAACCAGGAAGGATACGAACAGTTTGCGAAGGCGTTGTATCGCGGTCTGTTCAACGACGATGCGCCAGATGTCAACGAGCCGTTGCGCGCGGCGGTTGTCGAAAAAGACCGCCAGTACTTTCGCCGCTATCGGCCGCTGAACACGTTTTATTACACGGGCGGCCGCAATAAGAGCTACGGCTATTTGGATTTTCTGCCGGCCATGAAAAACTTCGACATCCTGGTGGCCAATCGCGAGCAGCGAATCTGGGATCTCGCGCAAGGCAAGTCCGTGCCGGCCGAGATTGATGACTCCAACGTCCCGCCGCTGCCCAAAACCAAAGAGAGCCGCGGCGCGAATCGATGGATGTCGGCCAAGGACGAATTGAAGGAGTTCAAAATCGACCCGCGATTCGAGGTCAACCTGTTTGCCGGCGAGGAAGAGTTTCCTGAACTTGGCGCGCCGATTCAAATGCGGTGGGATTCGCGAGGCCGACTGTGGGTCAGTTGCTCGACCACCTATCCCCACGTCTATCCGGGAAACGAACCGAATGACAAGCTGGTCATTCTGGAAGACACCGACGGCGATGGCCGCGCGGACAAGTCGACGGTCTTCGCCGACGATCTGCACATTCCGCTGTCGTTCGAGTTCGGCGATGGCGGCGTGTATGTATCGGAAATGCCGGACCTGACCTTCATCAAGGACACCGACGGCGATGGCAAAGCCGACCTGCGGCGCGTCGTGCTGAGCGGATTCGGCACCGAAGATTCGCACCACGCACTGCACGATTTCACGTGGACGCCGGATGGCGATCTGCTGTTTCGCGAGTCGATCTTTCATCATTCGCAGGTGGAAACGCCCTACGGTCCCGTGCGGCAACAGAACAGCGGCTGGTTTCGCTTTGAACCGCGCAGCCACCGGCTGACCAGCTTCGGCACCTATCACAGCACGAACCCGTGGGGCGTCACGTTCGACGATTGGGGCCAGCATGTGGCCAGCCATCCAATCTTCGCTTCGGCGTTCCATGCGCTCGACCCGCCCTTCCCCCAGCAGCATCCCAAGCCGGTTGGCTTGCGCGCCTATTCCGGCACCTGTGGCCAGGAGTTCGTCGACTTCGGCACATTTCCCGAGGACCTTCAGGGCGCGTTCATCAAGGTTCGTTACAAACCGACCAACCGCGTCGAAATCCTGCGATGGAAGGAATACGAATTTGGATACGACGAGGAGTACGTCAGTGATCTGATCTTTTCGTCGAATCTGAGTTTTATTCCCGTCGATCTTCGCTTCGGACCGCGCGGAGCGATGTACGTTTGCGATTGGTATAACCCGATCAAAGGCCACGCCCAGTATTCGCTGCGCGACGAGCGGCGCGACCGCCATTCAGGCCGGATTTGGCGGATCACCGCCAAGGGCAAGCCGCTGCAAGACCCGCCGCAAATCGCCGGCGCTTCGACGAAAGAACTGCTCGACATCCTGAAGCGGCCCGAGTATCGCTATCGGTATTGGGCCAAGCGCGAACTGCGCGAACGAAATCCGACCGAAGTCAAAGCGGTCTTGGATCGCTGGGTGGCGGATTTGAAGTCCGACGATCCTCGCTTTCGCCATCACCAAGTAGAAGCGATCTGGATGTATCGCAACATCGACGCGGTCAACACCGATTTGCTGCGCGACGTCATGACTTGCGAGTCGCATCATGCGCGGGCTGCCGCCACGCGACAACTGCGGTACTGGCACACCCACCTCGACGACGCGATGGACCTGCTGCGCCGTTCGGCCGGCGATGCCAATGGCCTGGTGCGAATGGAAGCCGCCATCGCCGCCAGCTACATCGGCACGCGCGACGCGCTGGATGCCATGTTGGAAGTACTCAATCATCCCAGCGACGGACATCTCGCTTATGCCATTCGCTGCGCGCTGGGCTCGCACACACTGCGGACGCATTGGGAGGGCAACCCGGATTACTCAGTGGCCCGCTTGCTGAAAAAGCTGGAGCGTAGCAGCGAATTAAAGGAGCCCACGCCCAGCGCGTCGCAAGCCGAATTCGACAGTCAAAAGAATCTCGCGACCGTGCGCATTTCGTGCATTCCCGAAAAAATGCGATACACGCTGGACCACTTCGCCGTCACCGTGGGACAGCCATTGAAAATCGTCTTCACGAATCCCGATGCAAATGACCACAATTTGGTGTTCGTCGAGCCGGAAACGTTGGCCGAAGTAGGCATGGCGGCCAACGCCATGGCCAAGGATCCGAAATATGCCAATTCGGATTTCATTCCCGAGTCGAAGCGGTCGCTGATTTTAGAGGCTTCGCCGATGATCGGCCCTTCGCGGAAATCGCAGGTGCATGTCTTGCGGTTCAACGCGCCAAGCGAGCCGGGAATTTACCCGTTCGTCTGCACGTTTCCCGGCCACTGGGTGATCATGAAAGGCGACATGGTAGTGGCCAAGGATCTCAAGGACGTCAAAGCGATGCTGGCGGCGCGCAAACCGACGATTGTCAAAGAGTGGAAGATGGATGACTTCGCCAACTTGGCAATCAAGCATGATGAAGAGACCGTCATGCGCGGGATGCAGGCTTACATGAAGGCGGGCTGCAATCAGTGTCACATTGTGGCGGGCCATGGAACCAAGCTTGGTCCCGACCTGACCGAAGTCGCCAAACGATTTCGCGGTGAAAAGCTGTTACAGCAATTGATTGTGCCGTCGACGGAAATCAACAAAGAGTATCAGCCGCATCAGTTCCTGCTGGCCAGCGGGCGCATCGTCAGCGGCGTGATCGTCAAGGAGGAGCCGCAGCGACTGCATATCGTCAGTAACCTGCTGACGCCCAACGTCGTCACCCGCATCGCCAAAAGCGACATCGACGAGCAGTTCCCATCGAAAGTCTCACCGATGCCCGACGGACTAGCGAACGTCCTTGAGCGCGAGGAAATTCTGGACTTGCTTGGCTTCCTCGAAGCAGGCGGTTACAAAGTGCCGCACCATTTGAAGCATAAACACAAGTAGCGGACCGGCCGAACTAAGGAAGGCCGAACCCAACAGTTGGGCCCGGCCTTCGCGGAAACAGACTGTACGAAATTGGCGGTCAGGCGACCATGCGCACTGTGTTGGTCAATCGTTCGCGGACGCCGTCGATGAACTCTTCGAAGATGCGCACATCCAGCGCCGACGCCGCGTTGCCTTCGGGATGAAACTGAGTGCCGAGGGCGAACCAGTCCGGCATTTCGCTTTCGATCGCTTCCACCACGC
>JAJDEH010000236.1 GCA_029259935.1 Planctomycetota bacterium | reverse complement strand
GTGATGGTGTTTGAAGCGAATGGCGACTTTATTCGGTCGTGGGGTGCCGGCGAATTTGTCCGGCCGCATGGAATCTGGATCGGACCGGACGACACGATTTATCTGACCGATGATCTAGACCACACCGTGCGAAAATTCACGCTCGACGGGCAACTCCTGATGACGCTGGGAACGAGCGGACAGCCGAGCGACACCGGAGCAGAGAACTCGGACTATCGAACCATTCAACGACCCGGGGCTCCGTTCAATCAGCCCACGAACCTGGCGCTCTCACCTGAGGGCGAGATGTATGTCAGCGACGGTTATGGGAATTGCTGCATTCATAAGTTCTCGGCCACCGGCGAACATTTGGTGTCGTGGGGCCAGCCCGGCGATGGTCCAAGCCAGTTTAAAATTCCACATGGGATTGCCGTGGATAGCAAGGGACGCGTGGTGGTGGCGGATCGCGAGAACAGCCGGTTACAGTGGTTCACGGCCGATGGCGAGTTCATCGAGCAATGGACCGACGTGGCCCGTCCGTGCAATGTCGTGTTCGATGCGGACGACAACGTGTATGTTGCCGAGCTAGGTTGGCGCGTTGGAACTCCCGATCCAAGGCCGCACGAGACGGGTGGCCGAATCAGTGTGTTTAAGCGCTCCGGCGAGCTTCAAAGTCGCTGGGGTGGGGGCGACGATCCGTATGCCCCTGGCGACTTTGCCGCGACGCACGACCTCTGGCTGGATTCTCGCGGCGATCTCTACGTTGGCGAAGTGACCAGGTCCGCATCCGGAATGCGTGAGCTGTTCGGTGAAGACTGTCCTTCGCTTCAGAAGTTTGTGAGACAGTAGAGAAAGAGCGCCTGGGATGTGTTACTGGTTGTCACTCGCTTGGCGTCGAGCGATCGTGGTTTGGTAGAGTTCGACATATTCCGCGGCGCTGCGGTTCCAAGACCAGTCTTGCTGCATGCCGGTCTTGATGATTTGGTTCCAGACCTTGGGTTCGTTGGAATACACTTCGCATGCGCGGCCGAGCGCTCGTTCCAGCGAAGGGGCGTCGTAAGATCGGAAGGTGAAGCCGGTCGCCGTGCCCGCTGCGAGCGACTCGTCGGTCGTATCGGCGATGGTGTCGGCGAGGCCGCCGGTTTGGCGGACGATGGGGACGGTTCCATACTTCAAACTGTAGAGCTGATTCAGTCCGCACGGTTCGAAGCGGCTGGGCATGACGAACATATCCGACGCCGCTTCGATGCGGTGAGCCAACTTGTCACAGAACGTAAGTTTGACGGCCAGCTTGTCTGGATATTGCGACGCCAGCGTGAAGAGCGCCTTGTGGTATTCCGGCTGGCCGGTTCCCAGAATGACCCATTGGCCCGGTCGTGTTTTGAGCCACTGGGCCATCACCTCCAGGATGAGGTCCCAGCCTTTTTGGTCGGCCAAGCGGCCTACCAGCCCGATCAGCGGCTTGTCCGGCTGGACCGGCAATTCCAAGTCTTCCTGCAGTGCCGCCTTGCATTTACTTTTTCCAGGGCGGAACCGGCCGGGAGTGTAGTTGGCCGCTAGGTGCGGGTCCGTTGCCGGATTCCATACATTGTAATCGACGCCGTTGGTATTGCCGCTGACGACCCCGCTACGATGTCGCAAGACGCCTTCCAAACCGCAGCCCTGTGGATGGCGCTGAATCTCTTGAGCGTAATTGGGGCTGACCGTGTTGATCGAGTCGGAAAAGACAATTCCCGCCTTGAGCAGATTGAGGCGGTCGTAAGCTTCCATCTCGCGCCAGTTGTAGTGTTTCCAATCAATGCCCGTCAGCAGCATGTCCCAGTGCCAAAAGCTGCCTTGATAGGCCATGTTGTGAATCGTCAGCAACGTGGCGGCATGTTGAAGCCGGGATTGCGGAATCGTGCCCAGTTTGATGTAGGTCGGAATCAGGCAGGTCTGCCAGTCGTTGCAGTGAACCACGTCGATGGATAGGTCGAGCAACCGCACCGACTCCATCACGGCCCGGCAAAAGAAAACGAATCGCTCGCAGTTATCCTTGTAATCCGTTCCTTGCTCGGTGTAGAGTTCCGCCCGGTTGAAGTAGTCGTCTTGTTGCACGAGGTAAGCAGGCACTTCGCTGCCAGGCAGTTGGCTCTTCAGCAATTGGCCCCGCACCGTCTTGCCGCCAATGGGGATGTCAAAAACGACTCCGGTCGGTTCAATCGGGGCCGCGCAAGCGTGTACCTGTCGGTAGGCCGGCATGAACAGGACCGGTTGGTGTCCGAGATTGGCCAACTCGATGGGCAGTGCCCCACAGACGTCCGCCAGGCCGCCCGTCTTGGCGAAAGGAACCGCCTCGCTGGTGGCCAACAGAATGTTCAAAGCGGCTAGGTCCCGAAAAGTGCGTGAATTTCCGCTCCACCTTACCTATTTTTCTTATCGCGTCGAGGCCACCCGAAAAGCGGACTAGGCTTAATGAGGGTGCCCCGCTGGCAAGCAGACGCTGGCATACTCTTTCAATGCACGCTCGTTCGGCGCGGGCTAGGGAAAAACAAGGCGATTTCGAAGGATTATTGAACCAAATCGCCGGGTTGAGGCACACAACTGAAGCAACGGCGTTGTGGGCATGAGGCGCACGAGCGGGTAAGATGAAGGCGTCCCCCGACTCGGGCTGTTCGGAGCCGCAATGGTTGAAAAACTCGATATTCAGCAAGTCACAAGCGAATACTTTGCGCGGATTTACCGCGCGGCGCTGGTGTTGTCTGGAAATCCGTGGGACGCCGACGACCTGACCCAAGAAACGTTCCTGATACTTGCTTCGCAAGCCGATCGGTTTAAGGGTCACAGCAGTCCCTATACGTGGCTGTACGGAATTCTGCTCAACCTCGATCGTCGTGAAAGGCGTCGGCACGGGATGCGGAAAAAGAAACTACAAGTGCTGTGGGACGACGGAAGTCGCACCGACCGCGCCCAACCCGCCGCCGATACGCGGGTGCAGGTGACGGAGTGGAAGGATGGATTGTGGGGATGGGTCGAGCGACTGCCCGACGGCCAGCGGCATGCATTGGTGTTGCGGTTCAGTGAAGGATTACGGTACGACCAAATCGCCGAAGTGCTGGAATGCCCGCTGGGGACCGTCAAGTCGCGTATTTTTCACGGCTTGGCCGCTCTGCGTCGCATGCTGGACAATGACGAAGAAAACCTCTGTGAGTTCCCAGAGTTTCCCCAAGAGGACATAAGCCATGCAGTTTAAGCCACACGCCGTGGCCCGCCATGATTCCGTGGCCCGCAATGATGCCGAGCCCCGCCATGACGTCGTGCCCGGCGATGAGATGGGGGACGATTCGAATGAGTTCAGTTTGCCTGTCGAACTGGAGCAATTGGCCGGCCAACTGCGCTGTGATGCCGATCAATTGTCCACGGCCTATCCGGCAAGTCGCTTCGACCTTGAAGAGCCTGGGAATGGTCCAGCAAAAGTCGTGGCCGCAAGTACGTTGCCCGCTGGCAAAACCAAGAAGACCGCCGTCATCGCCTCGACATTGACGGTCGTTGCATTGTTGATCGCGGTGCCGCTGGCGCTGGTTGCCAGTGGGGTTTTTCAACGGCCACACGATCCTTTCCCGCGACTCGTTACCGACAATCAGCCAGTTGAAACAATGACCGAACCGGCCAGTGGAAGCCTGGTCGAAATGTCACCGGAATTGGAATCGCCCCAACCCTTTCTACCCACGAAGCTGACTCCTGTCCTGCTGCTGCAAGAAGCGAGCGGACCCGAAGCGGAGGGCTTGCTGGATTTGCTGGAAGACGGCGAGGGTTCGAAGGCGACTTTGTCGATATAGCGTTTTCCTCTATTTTGTGCGTGCGAAAATCTTCAGCGACGTGATCAAATGTGTACACGGCGAGGCTGGAAGCACTGCTTAGCGCGAACCACCGAAGTCTGTTGCCCGTGAATATTCGTCTCCCACAATCTCCCGGCTTCCTCCGCCCACGTTGTGTGATGGACCGTTTCCCCCTGAGTGCCGCTGGTTGGATGCTGGGTGTTGTTTTTGTCACCGCGACTTCCGCCCAGACGCTACCTAGCTTCGAAAAGGCCGCTGAAAAAATTCAGGCCACCACGGTTACGATTCGCGCGGGCTCTCGCAAAGACGGCCAAGACAGCAAGCAAGTCGATCGCGACGAAAGCTTGCAAAATGTCACCGTTTTCAGCGGCTGTTTGCTGGGCCGGGGCCTCGTGGTCGCGCCCTTGCCGACGGATGGAAAAGCCGACTTTCGGATTACACTTTCCGGCGGCGGCCAAGCACAGGCTCGGGGACGTGTGTTCGACGAACCGTCGGGCCTGGCGCTGCTTGAAATCGAGGATCGCAAACGGCCGGGCGTGGAGTTGGCGGCGGAAGTCCCCAAGGTCGGGTCGTGGGTGATCAGCGCTTCGGGATGGGGAGTGGAACAGCCGGTCGTCTCCTTTGGCATGGTAAGCGGAATCGACCGTCGCCTGCCTGGATCGACCTATCCACCTCTGCTGCAGTGCAACCTGTCGAGTACCAAAACATCCAGCGGATCGCCGGTCGTCAATCAACACGGCAAGTTGCTAGGGATTATTGTTGGCGTCGACGCGTCGCAAGACAGCCGGGGCTGGGTCTACGCGGTCCCCACCCAACATGTCCGGCGGCTGGTGCGGCTGTACGACGAGAAGTTCAGCGACAAATTGAAATCGAACGAGCGCGAGGCCATTTTCATTCCGTGGCGTCGCCCCGTGGTCGGTATGCAGATCGACGGAAACGTGGATCAGGTGGTTGTTCGACGCGTGACCGCGGGTGGTCCCGCCGACCGGTCGGGGATCCGCAAAGGCGACCAGATCGTGGCGGTCGATGGCGTTAAGATTCGATCGGTCTATCAGGCGATCGGTCCCACATTGTTCAAGCAGCCGGGTGATACGGTGTCGTTTCTTGTCAAGCGAGATGGGCAGCCGCAAGAGGTCGAGGTGACACTTGGCGGTACCCTGCCGGTTGGAGCCGACGAGCGAAATAAGCTCAGTCAGCTTATTGGGCCCAAGATTCAGATCAGCCGGCTGGCCCTGGAAAACTCGCTGCAGCGGAATCGCCAGGGCTCGGTGCGGGAATTGGCCGACGGCGAGGACGACGTCACGTCGACCGAAATGGACCAGCTCAAGCTGCTTGAAACGGCCGTCCGCCGATATCACAACGTGATTGAGCGGCAGCAGGAGCATATCCGGGCCCTGGAAAAGGAAATTGGCACGCTAAAAAAGCAGTTCGGCAAGGAAAAACCCGCTAAATAGCCGTCTGCCCGCCCCCATCGCTGGCCCCCGTCTCGCGGGTTTTTCTGCCCCGATTTCAGCAGAAAGTTTGCATTGCTTCTTGGCGCGAATTACTATGGCAGGGTGTCAAGATTCCGGTTGTTCCCAAAGGTGTCACGCTATCCCGATTAAAAGATAGTTGTTTTCTATGAGTTTTTCCGCCAATCGGTTGGAAGCTCCGCGGAACCCGTTCAAGTCCACTGGATTTGCGAAAAGAGGAGAAGGTTCATGTCGAGTCAGGCCAATTTCATGCGTACGCTGAAATGCACTTTGTTGCTTGGCGTTGCAAGTGCCCTGCTGTTGGTCTCTTCGGGTTTAGTCGAAGCCGCCAGCAAAGCTGAAAAACGTAGAGCTGCCGAAGAGCTAGTCAAGGAAGCGCTGCAACGAGAGATTTTTGGGAACTCCAGCGATCGCGAGCAATTGCTTAGCGAAGCGGCCAAGACCGCGCCTGACTACGCGCCCGCCATGTGGCACATGGGATATGTTCGCCACAAGAACAAATGGGTGAAGGCAAATGATCTTCCTCAACTCCACGAAGAAGACACGCGAATAACTCAGTATCGAAAGATTCGCACTAAGTACGCCGATACGGCTCCGCAACAATTGGAACTTGCCAACTGGTGCAACAAACGCGGCCTGAACGGACAAGAGCGAGCCCATCTGACTCAGGTCATTCGACTTGATCCAGATAATCGCGACGCTCGACAACGGCTCGGCTTTCGTCGCGTGGAGGGTATTTGGACTCAGCCCGCGGAACTTGGCGAAGCGGTGGACCAACTGCGTCACGACCGTGAAGCGCTGGCCGAATGGCGACCCAAAGTGCAGGACATTCTGAAGTCGCTAAAGCATCGTAGCGAGTTGCGTCGCGACGCCGGGCGAGCCAAGCTGCTGGCCATCAAGGATCCTCGCGCCGCATTGGCGATCGAAGGCGTTCTGGCCAGCGACAGCGAACCCCTGGCCATGTTGGCCGTCGAGGCGGTAGGTAAGATCTCGCAACAAGAGGCTTCGTTGGCGTTGGCCCGCATCGCGGTCTTTTCGCCTTGGGAACAAGTTCGCCAGAAGGCCGCGAAACAGCTTCGCGATCGGCCCAAGGATGCCTACGTGCCCACCATGCTCGCATCCATGTTCAGCCCCGTGCAAACGCAGATGCAGGTCTTTCGCGGACAAGGCGGACGGATCATGTATCGGCATTCGTTCTTCCGCGAAGGCCAAGACGAAAATCAAATGTTGGTGATGGAAACCGCTTATCGACGCATCGCCCAACCCGAAGGCGACGCCGACGACACAACCGCTCGTGCCTTGTCCAGCATTCGCGAAAACGCCATCAATGCCGAGCAAATTGCGGCTGACCAGAATCGCCGCACGGAAGAATTGAATTCCCGCATCTCGTGGGCGCTCTCTTCGGCCACCGGCAGACTCATTCCGCCATCGCCCGAACGCTGGTGGGACTGGTGGACGCAGTACAACGAAGTCTACGTCGAAGGTCAAAAGCAGACCCGCACGGTGCAACAGCAGCGCGAAGTTGCGATCGTCGACCGTACTCAAGGCGTACAAAACGGAACGGTTGGCCGCACGGGACAAGGCGTCAGTGGCCGGCAGACGTTCCCCATGGATTGTTTGGCAGCCGGAACATCAGTGTGGACCTCAACGGGCCCGGTTGCCGTCGAAGATCTGCAAATTGGCGATCTTGTCTTGTCGCAAAGCATCGAGACCGGTGAACTGGCCTACAAGCCAGTTCTGAGAACGACGATTCGTCCGAAGAGTACGCTGATCAAGATCACGGCCGGCAAGGAGACGATTGAAGCCAGCGGCGGTCATCCGCTGTGGGTTTCCGGTGAAGGCTGGATCAAGGCTCGCGAATTGGAACCCGGCATGGAATTGCACCGGCCCTCGGGATCGGTACGAGTCACGGCCGTGGAAGCCAGCCGCGAAGAGCAAACCTACAATCTGATCGTCGCCGACTTCAACACGTACTTCGTGGGCGAAAATCAAATCCTCAGTCATGACAACACGATTCGGGAAACGACCGATGCGATCGTTCCCGGCTTGATTGATCAGTAAGTAGGACTGCGGCCCGAAGAACTTCAAGCGATGCGGACACGGATTGTGTCCGCATCGCTTTTTTGTTGAGGGCCCGTGGTCCGCCAATGGTGGCGCGGTCGTCAGACGGTTCGGCTGGGTAGCTCGTTCAACCGCAGTCCGCGGAAAGAGGCACCGCTGATGTACCAGCCTTCGCCACAGGGCCGGCACCATCGAATCGTTGCACCGACGCTCAGCACCACATTGTCCGGGCTGGGAATCTCCACGATCACCGGTTTGGCGGCCATCGGTCGCGAGTGCAACAGTCCCATGCCTATCGCCGAGATATCTCTGCTAAAGGCGGACTCTACCGTTCCCCGCACCTGATCCGTGATCACCTTGACGCGGCGCGTATAGGGCACGCGGTCTTTGCCGCGCCGGTCCAGGTCGGCCCGCATCCGGCTCAACAGCAGCCGAGCGGCGCTTGCTTTGGAGATTTGAGCGATGCGCGCGCCGCTAAAGTACCAATCGTCGGCCACCGGACGGCACCACACGACTTCGGTTTGCAACTCAATTTGGTGACAATCGCTCGTGGCGATCTTCACCACGAGGGAACCGTTTTCCAGCAGGTAGTTGTGCAGCAAGCCAATGCCACTGAGAGACATGTCGCGACTGAACGCGCTGAGTCGTGTGTTCGATTCAGGCCGAGCGATCGTCACGGGACAAAAAAAGGGGTGCCGACCGTGTTCGCGGCGGTTGGCCGTCTCTTCGGCCGCGGCTTGCTTCACGCATTCATCGATGGCCCCATTAACGGAGTTCGACGACGTCCAATCCGCCGCCGCGACATTGAATTCGGAGTCCGCTTGCGCGGGTCTGTTTTCTAGCAGCGCGCGCCACCGCTGGAGTAGGTAACTCAACATATCTGCCCAACTGCCCATTCTTACGCTGATGTGCCCAGCATCGTACGCAGGCGGACTCGATCCTAAAAACGAGCCGTGAAAGGCTATGTTACGATTTGGTGCATTGCAAAGAAAACCCAGTTCTTTTTCGGTTTGCCGAACCAACCGCAGGTACGTTGTCTTTTCACCATGGGTTGGCCGGTTTAATCGCTACATCCTGATTGTCACGCTAGTAAGATAACAGGCCAAGCCAGATCGGCGATACGACATCGCCCGGCTGGAATTCCAATCGAATGCAACAACACGGCATCGACCGCAATGGCCCATCACCGAGTATGCCGCGCCTGCTGGCATTGTGGTTCGGATCAGTACCACGTCCGCAGCACGGCGTTTTCGTTCACGCACGATCGCGAGTGCAAACAATGCAGTGTGTGGTACTCGCCTCCGACGCCCAAGTGGGTCAAGGTCACGAGGCTTGTGGTCGGTGGACTGCTGACCGCGAACGGATTTCTGGGGGTCTACTTTGCAGTCGTGTTGATTTTCTTCACTCATTCCAATGAGTGGAAATTCGTCCTGTTGGACTTTTTCGCGAGCGGGATCTTGCTATTTTTTGGTATCAGATTCTTCAAACGCGGAATTGCCGACTTGGGTGAAGAAGTAACCGAACCGATTGACTTCGATCGCTACGCCCGCGAATCAAAAGAAAAAGAGGGCCAGTGAATCCCACCGGCCCGTGACGTGCCAACGCGACTACGATCCCTTGATGCGAATGTTACGGAAGTGAACGGGCGCGCCTTCGGATTGAAAGCCGATCTGTCCCGAATGAACTTTGTAAGGTCCGCTCTTGCCGATGAACACGCCATTCAACTTGGCGCTAATCACGCCGTCCTTGGAAGTGATCTCGAACTGATTCCATTCCTTGTGCGGCTTGCGGGCCTTTTGCCGAGCTTGATCGTCGCCATCGCTGCGGGGCCCTTTCGCTCCACCCATGGCAAAGATTTGAGCCAGCTTTGCATAGTGCCCTTGAACTTCGACACAGGCTGGCCAAATCTTATGTTCTCCAGCTATATAGTTCAGCACACCGGTGTTTCCCGCTTTCTCGGGAAAGCGGAATTCGAGCGTGAGTGTGTAATCGGAGTACGACTTCTTCGTGCAAATGTAACCATTCGGCTTGCCGTTACATTCAAAGACGCCATCGTTGACGTTCCAAGACGAGGCTTCGCCAAAGGCGACGGTGAAATCTTTCTCGAAGTCGTCCAACGCATCGAAGCCATCCGCTTTCTCTTCGGCTAACGATACGTGACTCAAATTCAACATCAACACGGCGGTGATGGCAAAAACGAACATTCGCAACAACATCGGTTTCTCCTCGATTTAACAGTTCTAGTAACTAGCGACGACTAGTATACTCCGCTGGTCCGTGGAGGCAACGAAACGGTGCCAACGGGATAGGAAACGACCAACCCCAAGACGAAACCTTGACGCTAAAACAACGGCGGCTTACCGAGCGAGCGGCGGATGACCGCCCATTGCCCGGCGTGCATCATCCAGTGAGTGTCCGCCGATAGGATCATGGCCGCGGCATTCGGGAAAAAGCTGCGAAACTTTTCCGGAGCTTCCGTCGTTAAATCCTCTTCGCTAATCTCATCGAGCACCGCCAGCAAGCCTTCACGTTGCTGGCCAGCCACCGCAAGCAGCGTGTCCTTCGATTCGAACGAAGACGCGTCATCGCTGACCGCTGCTTCCTTGGTGTACTTTTCCGCGAATCCATCGGGCAACGCGGGCATGGAATCCGGCTTGACTTCATTGCCGAACATATTCTCAGCCGTAATCAGGTGGCCGAGTTGCCAATTGATATGGTTGATTCCATCGACCGGTCGATGCAGCAAGTCATCGTCCGACAGATCGCCGACATAAGATTTGCAGACCATATCGGCCGCGTTGATGGTTTGGCGTATCAAATCTTTTTGGTTCATAATTCACCCTGCGGAATGGAGTGTCGATTGGAGTCGTGAATCTGATGGAAGCCGGCAAGTTTCCCCTAGGCTTGCACGACCGGATGCACGTTAACACGTGGCTAATTGGTGTCAAGCGGTTGGCGAGCCGGTTCAATCCGCTATTCGAGCGTCGTGACTTCGCCTCATCGAATGCGAGCGGCATGAATGATATTCTGATGGGCGAGAGGCAGCGCGGGTCGACGCAACCGAATGAAAAATTCCACAATCTGGAAGCGCGATTTTTTTCTGCTCTGCCAGGGCAGCATGGCCAGCGCGCTGGGCGATCAGGCGTACCTAATCGCAATTCTGTTGTGGGCAAAACAGACCACCGAGTCGGGTACCATCGTTGGGATCGTCATGTTCGCGGGTGGCATCACCGGGCTGCTCATGCCGCTGGGCGGAGTCTTGGCGGATCGCTTGCCAAGAGTCAAATCGCTTGTGATTCTTGACGCGCTCAGTGGAATCTGTGTACTCGTTCTGGCCGCTCTCTTTTTCACCTTGCCGGACCATTACTCCGTCCTGATTCCGGCCGTGCTGACGATCAACTTCCTCCGTGGAATCTGCACGGCCCTGTTTCACCCGGTCACCAATGCCCTGCTGCCCGACTTGGTTGACGAAGCACGACTGTTGCGTGCCAATGCCATGCTGCAAACCACATTGCGAATCACGACGCTGATCGGTCAGAGTGTCAGCGGCCTGCTGTTCCGCCTGTTGGGCGCGCCTTTGTTGCTGTTGATCGATGGCGTCAGCTTTCTGATCTCGGCTTTCACGGAGATGTTCATACGCGAACCGCCGCGCGAGGAGTGCCGCGAAAGTCGAAAAAACTTGAGCCTCTGGCAGGATCTCAAAGCGGGTTTCCGATTCACCGGCCGCATGCGCGGTTTCCGGGCCTATTTGCTTGAGGCCTCGTGCGCGAACTTTTTCGTTGCCGCATTATTCGTTTCCCTGCCGTTCTATGTGGAAGATGTACTGCAGGCCTCGTCCGACTGGTACGGCTATTTATTGGGTGCCATGGGATTGGGCGCCGTGCTGGGCGGCATCATCGCGGGTCGGTTTCGTCAACCCGGAGCTGCTCGAGGGACAATTCACCTGGTGTGCATCGTCTGCCTCAACGGCAGCTTGCTTCCTCTTGCCCTGGCGCGAACTCCGTGGGCCGCCTTGCCGATGATCATCGTGGGGTGGTCCTGTGCGGGGTTTCACCAAGTCATCTTGACGACGCTCGTTCAAAAGCGAACTCCCCAATCGATGCGCGGGCGAGTTTTCGGCCTGCTCACGATGATCCGAACCGGCTTGACGCCGATCAGCATCGCCATCTTCGGAATCTTGATCGACCGGCTCAAGGGACAAGTGACCGGCATACTCTTTTGGGCCGGCGCGGCGGGGCTGGTCATTGGACTCGGTGCCTTGTTCCATCCCGGCTTTCGATGGTTTTTCACCGGCGATGAAAAGGAAATCACGCCCGATTGATCCTCTGACTTGTTCCGCGCGCGGGGCCCGATCATGAAACGAACTGGTCGACGGTTGTTTTCGACAAGAAACGTGAGGAGTTAGGAAGCATTCGTTTCAGCAGAACAACCCAATCGGAACCAATTCAATGTTCGACTCTCCTGATAATCAGGGATTGTACTTCCAGCCGGCGGGATTCTTACGATATGATGTTATTGGAATAAGTCGTAACTGTTCAATGAAACCTTGTTTGGTCGTCTAGCATCATGACCAGCGGAAAAACCCTTTTCATTGTTTTCGCGACGTTGCTTCTTCTCGCTCCAACTCTCCTCGCTCCAACTCCGTCTCACGCGCAGACGCTAACGACAACCATGTCGGGCAAGTGGAAGATCGATGTGACGGCTTCGATTGAAGCGAGCAAGAGGACGGAAAACGAGCGTGCTCTTTCCGGAGCGAGGTCACTGCCGAAAACCGTCATTTGCGAGTTCTTGTGGGACGGGACCTTTACATGGGGTAACGCGGGCGGGCAATGGTCCGTCACGAACGAACTAGAGGACGGCTTGCGGGTGAAGTTTCAATATCCCAAATTTGAACGAAGTGCCAACGTCAAAGTCGTTGACGAAAATACTCTGCACTTTCACTTTCGCCCGGACTACCCTGTTTGTGTTTATCAGCGAGTGAAAGAACCAAAGGACTAGTCCTGTCACGTCGCGACCGTGTTCGCGCCATTCGGGGATCAACTACGGCGTTGGTAGAGGCGTCTCGCTCAAGGGCGTCAACGTCATCTGGTGAATGTGATAGACGCTGTCATAGCAGCAGACAAACAGATTCTGCTTGCCGGGAATAACAAACTCAGACGGCAGCGACAAACGTTGCGGGTCGCCCTTCCAGTCGATCGCGATTTGGCCATCGACGGCCACGGTGATCCTGTCCGATCGCACTGTGTACACGACTTCCGCGCGCTGGCTGTTCTTAAAGACCTTGATTTTCTTGGCCGATTCATTGTTCACCCACTGTCGATCCACCGCTTGCAGCAGACTCTTGGTCCCATTCCAGCCGTCCAGCGTCGCCGCGAATTGCCGGCCAACGCACACCAATCCACAGGCAAATGCTTCATCCCCTTCGATGCGCTCCAGCACTATTTCGACTCGGTAGTCCGCCGGCGGTACGCATTCAATTTGCAACCGGGCGTGTTTCAGTTTCGGCGACACCAAGGCACCGCCCATAAACTTCCACTCGCCTTTGACGGCATCACGCGCCGGATCAATTCGTGCCAGCAAGTCGATCGCCGTTCCATCCGCCAAGAGATCCGGCGAGCCCGCGCCGTCGGCTGAATCACTCCGTTCGACAATCTCACTGCCGGCACTATTTCCGGTTGGCTGATCGACTTCCGAACCTGAAGGCTCGTTGGGTCCTCTCAAAAAAAATACGCCAGCCACAATCGCCGCCGCGCTCAGGACCACAAGGCCGCCAGCGACGGCGACCGTTGCCGGCAATCGAGAGGTCGAACCGCGTTTGCTCGGACGGGGCGTTACTTCGGCCCAGGGGGCAGGCAGCGACGCAGTAGGCACTTGGGAATTCACGCCTTCCGCTTCTCTTTTCGACCCTGAATGGTCGGCTGCCCGCAACTCGTCATCATAGGCCGTTTTCTTTTCCGAATTTAGAAGCGTCCCCCTCGCCGTGGAAATCTCGTTGAGCATTTGTTGAGAGAGTGCCGCTTGCCGTCCGGTTTGCAACGTCCGCAACATCATCATCCGTTGGTCGGCGGCATTCTCGATCACGTCGGGATCATCGACAAACTTGGGAACTCCCAGCAGTCGGTAGTGATTCGCTGGCTGTTCGTCGGGTGGAATTCCCAGCCACTTGAAGTATGGGTCAAATTCGTCAGACATATTCCCGACCATCCTGCATCAGGGCAACTTACAATTTGCTTCCACAATATTTGCAGTGGGCGGCATCGGCGTCGTGGCCTTCCGCCATGCATTCGGGGCAAACTTGTGTCGTGGGCCGTTTGCCGCCGGTGTGGGCCAGTTCGGCTGTTACAATTCCGGTCGGCACGATGATCATACAATAGCCAAGGATCATCATGCAGGCCGCCAGTGCTTTGCCCAGCGCGGTGGATGGCGAAACGTCGCCATAACCGACCGTCGTCAAGGTCACCACGGCCCAATAGATGCTTTCCGGGATCGAATCGAAGCCCGTGGGGATCGAATCGCCGTTGGCATCGACTCGCCCGCCTTCAATCACATGCATGGCCGATCCGACGATCACCACGGCAATCACGACGAAGGACAAGAATACGGCGATTTTGGCGCGAGCGGCCCATACCGCCTGGCGCAGGGCGGCGGCCTCCGACAACATGTGACCCAATTTGAAAATGCGAAAAGCCCGCAACAGGCGAAGCGCCCGGATAACCGCCAATCGCTGCGCCGTGGCACGCGCCGAGAAAAAGGGCAACGCGATGATATACGTCGGCAAGATGGCCAATAGATCGACAATCCCGTAAAAGCTGAGAATGTAACGCCAAGGACGGCGGGCACAAGCGATTCGCACGCCATATTCGACGGTGAACACCAGCGTGAAAAGCCATTCCGCGCCGACGAGCAACCTGGCGTAGTCCTGGCGGATTGTGTCGACGCTCTCACACATCACCACCAAGACGCTGAGTACGATCGCAATGAGCAGCAGTACGTCGAACAACTTGCCGGCGGGCGTATCCGCTTCGAAGATGATTTCGTACCATCGTTCGCGCCAAGATTTTGGTGCGGACTCGTTGCGTGCGTTCGATGATTTCGACAAGGCCAATACCGCGGGTTGATTCGCTCACGCCAACACATACGTTCACCCGAAATGATACTGAATCTCCACGACGCTCGCCAAGGTCCAACGGGCGGCCGCCGTTTCAGCATTTCGTAGGCCATGCCGACATGACAACGTCGCAGTCACTCGATACAGGCAAGATCGAACGCCGGCTCTGGGCACGCCGTGCGTCACCTACTGGATGGAAGCAGCACTACTTTGCTGCCGAGGCCACGTCCGCAATTCGGTTAACGAACTCAAGATCTCCAACAAGACATGGATGCTTATATTCGACAACCACGCGGTTTTCCGCGCGCTTGCGGGCTCGCAAGGCGTCCCATGTGCCGGGCGGAACCTCCTGCACGGCCAGCGGTAAAAGACGGCCCGAATCCTGTTTTTCGCCGTACTCGATGTTCAGTTTTTTCAAGTGCCCTTCGATCGCGCTCGTAATCCGGGCGTTGTCGCGCGGTTGCTGATGCGGTTGGATGGGTTCCAGCAACAGAACGTATCCCGGGCGGCCGCCCTCCATCACGGGCGCGATAGTAAATTGCTCGATCGGCAAGCCGAGGTCTTCGTAGGCCTGTTTGACCGACGAAACAACCTGAAATTCGCTCAGTTTTTCTCCGGTGATGCTGGAAAAGTGCGCGCCTTTGTTCAGGAATTCCAGCACCGGCGTGCGGCCTTCATAGCCGACGCACCGCACGACATCGTGAATGTCGTAGCGATACAGGCCATTAGAAGTGGTCAACAGTATGAAGTAGTCCTTCCCTTCCTCTAGTTCGTGCGCTTCCAAAATCGTCGGCGAGTCGGATTCCAATTCGTCCCGCGGAACGAATTCGTAGTACATATTGCGGTAGTCGAGAATTCCCGCGCAAGTGCCGTCCTCGATCGGCGTCGTGATATGTCCCTCCGTGGCCGACAAGCCATGATCGCGCAGTGCCGTGTCGCCGTAGTATTCTTTCAGCATGGGCAAATAGACGCCAACCGATCCACCCAACCACACGCACAACATGCTCATTTCCGGCCAAAAGTCCTTGGGAAACAACGAGCCTGTTCGTTCGACCACGCCTTCCAGTTCTTTTGCGCGCGTTTTATCAGCGCGAGTGATGTAAGGCCGCAACGACTCACGGACTTTCGCGGGGAGGTTCAGCTCTTGCGACAACGTGCCGTCGTAGATGTCGCGAATCAGCGACTCGCGGTGCTGGTCGGCGCGGCGGGCCAATTCCACCAGCGTACTCGGATTGGCGGTGATCGCCATGCCGACATTGCGCAGCCGCATTGCGATCCGCAGCACGGTGTACTGCTTGGCCGCCGTATCATGAATCTTGTTGACCATGGGGGGAAGTGCATGGATGGGCCGAGTGATCCGCGGCGCGACTTCGATGGCCAACCCGCTAATGTTCCCGCAGGGGATTCCGCCCTCGGTATGAAACTGCTGCCAGTCGCTGGTCAGTTGCAGATTCTTCTTGCCGAGCAGTTCCGAGTGATCATGGAAATTGCGAGCGCCCCACACCAGCCAACTGTCTCGGTATTCGCGAAAGAAGTCGCCCGTGATGGGAATGAACTTCGACTTGTTCGTCGTTCCCGACGACATGGCGAACATCAGGATCTTGGTCGACGGCGCGAACATCGCCGTGACCTGGCCTTGCTTCACGCGTTCGATGTAATCGTAATAGTAATCGTAATCGGTGATCGGAACTTGGCGGCGGAAGTCGTCGACGTTGCGAATATCACCAAATCGATGCGCGCGACCGAAATCGCTGTCCGCATTGCGGCGGATCTTGCTAAAAAGCGCCTCGCGTTGTATTCGCGGTGCTTGATCCGCCTGGGCCAAAAACCGCTTCACGCGGCGGTAGTGCCACCAAATCACAGCTTGCATTCCCAGCTTAATCATCGTCTCTTCAGCCTCGACAATTCATGCCGGTGGGGACAAAGTTGATTCAAGTTCACGGAACCGATCGACTACTTCTTCGCGCGAATAGAACGAGCCGTCACCACGGGCCTCCAATTCGCGGACCATCCGCACGACCAGTGCGTTGCGCGGTGCTGCGCCGCCGTGCATTTCGGCCAATCGTACCACCTGACCGTTGATAAAATCCACTTCAGTCTTCTTGCCGTGTTTCAAATCCAGATAGAGCGAGTAGATGATCGGCTTGCGGTTGTAGATCATTTTCGCGCCGAAACCGACAATCGAACCGATGACGGGTTTGTCCAGCGATGTCAGAAATCGGCGGATTTTCCGCACGTCCGGGCGACCGGGGATCTTCGCCAATTCAATGCCTGCTAGCTGATAGGCCCGAATGCACTCGTCGATGATCGGGGCGCCCACATGCGTTCGCCAGGGCCGGTAACAAACGGCCTCGGTGATGAAATTCGACGCCGACATGCAGGAAGCGTACCCGATAGCGTTCTGTGCTAGCTTGTTATAGCGAATGCCGAGGATATTCTCGTGTTGCTCAATTTGCAAGCCAGGCTTGTCCAGTAATCGAGCCGCTTGCCGCGTCGCTTCCTGGTTGCTTCCGTCGGGCGCTGGACCGACGACGGTTGCTCCATCCAGTTGCAGGCTCACCGTACCCGGCTCGAGAATGGCGATGTTGGTCGCCGTCATCCCCATCACCAACCGCTCGAGGCGGACGTGTTTCAATAGCGTTTCGTCGTTGATTCCGTTTTGAATCGAGATCACCGTGGCGTCCCCAAGCTGGGGCGCGGCACCGGAGATCGCTTCCTCGGTAGCTTGCGACTTGACGGTCAAAAGCACAAAGTCCGAACCCGCGATGTCCGCCACGTCGAACGATACATCGACCGATACGTCATGCCGACCCCAGGGGCCATCGAGTTGGATCTTTCCGCGCTGTTGGACGACGCGCCCATGCTCGCCCCGCATGACCAGCAACATTTCGACATCCGGCGCGTGCTGCTTGATCAAGCCGCCCACCATCGAGCCAATCGCGCCGGCACCCAGTACGCTTACTTTCATGAAACAGCAGGTCGAGAATAGAGGTGGAGGGTCGGCGGCGGGTTTCGAGTGTATCAAACGGCGGGAAAGCGGTTAATGGGAAATGTGCCGAGCCGTCCGACGAAAGCCGGTTCGCGGAATCGGCCCCTTACGACTATCTTAGTTTAATTGAACATTGATTGTGAGCTGCCAAGGGTCGATGAATTGCTTATGAGCGCGGAGGGTCGTCGTCTGAAAATACTGCTTACCGAGGGCTCCAGCACGTCGGCTCGGCAGACGCTCTATGCGCTCGGCGGACGGCACACCATCGATCTGCTGGACCCGTCGCCCTTCTGCCAATGCCGATTTTCCCGATTTGTCCGGCGGTGGCACCGATGCCCTTCGTATTCCAAACACCCACAAGAATTCTTAAGATTTCTAGCCGAACGGCTCCGCGCGGAAGAATACGACGTGGTCTTTCCGACTCATGAACACGTATTTCTTTTGGCCCGCGTCCGCGACGAGTTGAGCCAGCATGTCGGCACCGCCCTGCCCAGCTTTGAGGCGATTCAGCAGGTGCAAGGCAAAGCGGATTTCAATCGCTTGCTGACGCAGCTTGATTTGCCGTACCCCGAAACCGCGTTCGTCCACACGCGCCAGCAACTTCAGCAGCATGGCGACTTTCCGTGCTTTGTAAAACTATCTCACAGCACGGCGGGCCGCGGCGTTTTTCGGGCCGAAGACGCGGGCGAACTGACGGATATTGCCGCCCGGCTGGACGAAAGCGGTGTACTCGACGGCGACTCGGAAGTGCTGATACAACAGCCGGCGACGGGGATTCTGTCCGTGTTTCAAACCGTCTTTCAGCGCGGGAAGCTTGTCGCCTGGCACGGCGCTGAATCGCGCGTGCTTGGCGCGGGTGGCGCGCCGATGGCCCGAGTCAGTAAGTTGCATGCCGGAATTCAAGACGAAGTCGCTCGACTGGGCGCGCACCTCGACTGGCATGGCGCGCTGTTCGTGGAATACTTTTATGATCCCGAGACTGGTCAGCGGCAGTTCCTGGAGGCCAACCCGCGAATCGGAGAAACTTTGAACGCCACGCTGTGCGGAGTCAACTTGTGCGAACAGTGGTTGCGGGTGGCTCTCGACGAAACGATTGAGTCCACGGCGGATCAACGTGAGGGTGTTCGCACGCATCAAGGCTTCATGATGCTCATGACGCACGCCATGAAGGGTGGCGGCCGCCTGGAATTGGGTGGCGAAATCATGCGGGCCTTTCGCGGCGCGGATATGTACCGTGACAGTCAGGATGAGTTGACACGATGGCGCCACGATTGGCTAAGCCTGATTCCCGCCACGACGGTCACGCTGCAGCTACTCGCCGCGCCTCGAACGGCGACGTCGTTGGTCAATCGCACCGTCGGAAACTACTCGCTTCCCGAGTCCGCGGCGATGGCAATTCAAAACATGCCTGTTGACGAACTGACGAATTGCTTAGGAGTCTCGTCCACGTAGTATCGTACGGGCGAGGTATCGTACGGGCGAACCGGCTCGAATTCCTCTGTTGCCAAGGGCGAGTACCAGACGTTAATACCCGGTCGCTCGTCCGCTGCTGCAAAAAGTACAGCGTTGGTTGCCGCGACCGCTGCAAGTGCGACACGTCGTTGGAACCGATACGTTGCGCGTCACCGTTCCACCCGTCACCGGCTCGGTGAAGGACTGCGCCTTTTTTACGCGGACCACACCCTTCGAGCACTTTCGATTGGGGCAATCAACGAAACCATGCCCATGGCAGATCAGACAGCGGTGGTCTTCCAGCACGAGTCCCGTTTTTGGCGAGAAGTCCTTATCGGCCGAGACATACAGCCAGCCGTCACTCCGGTCCGAAGAGGTCCCAAGCTTATCGGCAGCTTCGCGCAGGGCTTCCAACTCATCCTTTTGCGTCAATGGCATCGCGATCTTTTTGGCATAGACGCCGCGATGGAGGCGGAGGGCGTTATGAATTGCTTGTGGCAAGGGGGGCGAGTATTCGAGAGACTGCTTCAGATGCCGAATGGCCTCGCTGGCCTTGCCCAACTGCAGCTCGCACAGCGCGGCGTTGTTCAGCGCGGCTGCCGCGAGATTGGGCTGCTGAGCGCACTTTTCAAAACGCCGTTCCGCCGCCGCGGCGTCCCTCATACCGGCCACGTACAACAACGATAAACTGAACTCGTTCTTCAAGTCTTGTTTGTTCATCGAGGCGGCTTTCATCAATGAACGCGTAGCCCTTTTGAAATCATCGCTACGTGCCTGCTCGTAGGCCGTTGCCACCAGTTCCTCGGCACTGGCCGACGCGGCGGCCTGGGCAACCTGAAATCCTTCAACCAGGGGAACGTAGCTGGGCGCGACCGTGGCACCCACCAACGGTTCGATTTCCTCCAGCCGCCGCTGGATCTTGACCTGCTCAATACCGCTGGTCCGGGAAACAGCCTGCTTGTACAAAAAGGCCGACCGGCTGAAAAAAGGTGCCAGCGACTGTTGCGACTTGGCCACGTCATACCAACCGTCGGCAACTTGGATCTGTTCACTGAAAGAATCCGATGCGAAATCTTGTTGTGCCAAATGCTGGAGTTTTGGGTCCGACCCTTTGGAAAGCCACTCCAGCCCGGCGTCCCAATTCTGCCGAAACGCGCACAAGTACTTCCCCAAAGCCAAATAGGCCGCCGCGTCGTCAGGATCCGCGGCCAGTCGCTTTGCCGCCTGATCTGCTTCTTTGAAATGCGTTTGCCGCATCTCCAATTCTGTCTGCCGCGCCGTGTTGTTTTCCTTCATCGCCGAGTCGCCAAACTCCTCGGCGAAATGGCCAATCAGTTCCATCACCTGCTCGGCCTCGTCAAATTTTTCCGTATGCAAGGCGATGTCAAACAAACTGATCGCACTGTTGGCGATGGCACGCTTATTGGAAGGCGATTTGGAAAACCTTGCCGCCGTCTCCAAGAGCTGCGACCGCAAGCGAAGATTGTCAACCGCGTAACCGGCAATCACATCTTCGATGGCCCCTTCGGCCATCAACGCATCTTCAAGATGGACACCGAGCAAATAGAGCTGCGTCAAAATGACATAACGCATCGCCTGGTCGTCTTTAACTTCGCCTTCGTATTTCAACAAGGTGTCGGCCAGTCGCTGCTTACCGGGTTTCGAAATGGCTTGCGCGTATTCGTCGGCGAAGGCCTCTTTCAACAGTACCAATTTTTCCCGCCGTTCTTCCTCGCCGGGAACGGGATCCTTTTTCTCGCCATCATCCAAAGAGGGCAACGGGTCGAGTGTCGGCTTGGAGGGAACCAGTGGTTTTTCCACCACTTCGCTGGGCGACGGCGTATCAGGCTTCGGTGTATCAGGTTCCGACGGATCTTGAACAACCTCGACAGGTTTGATGGGAATTGGATCCGCGCTGGGAAGCTGGGACTTGTTGCCCATCGGATCAGACGTCGCAACATCGTTCGTGCCAACGTCTGGCTGCGTGTTCTGACTTACCGTGGTCGGCCGGTTGGAATTCGTGTCCACGCCGGTTGTCGATACCGCAACCTTATCTTTCGGTGGTTTAACGTCCGTCGTCGGGGGCGATACATCCGTAACCGTCCTATCACCAACTGGCCGCGTGTCGTTTCTGGAATCACCATTCGGTAGGGCGACC
>JAJDEH010000235.1 GCA_029259935.1 Planctomycetota bacterium | reverse complement strand
TATTCCGGAAGCAATCGGTGCTCGTTTCTCCGGTCTCTACAACCTGCTCGACCGCAAATACTATTTCGACGATCTATACATCAAAGGATTTGCTGCGGGTGGCAGGTCTCTGGGTCAGTTTCTCTGGAACAAGGGCGACGAGCTCATCATCGATGGATTTATCGTCAACGGCACGGCCAAAGCGGTTGGCAAGTTCGCAGGCGTATTGCGCAGAGTGCAAACCGGATATCTCTATCACTACGCGTTTGCAATGTTCATTGGCATGACTGCCATCCTCGCATGGCTGTTGTGGTCGTAAATTAATGGATCTGACAAACAACATTTTAAGTATTCTGATATGGCTGCCCGTCCTGGGTGGCGTCGGGATCCTGTTGCTGGGCGACGGCGGTGACGCATCATCCGCACGTGCGGCGCAAATGCGGCTGGCGTCACTTGGTATTTCTTTGCTGACGTTTCTTTTTAGTATTCCGTTTTACCTGAATTTCGACAATGCTACTGCGGCGATGCAGTTCGTCGAGCGAACGCCATGGATTGCTGCATTTAATGTTGAGTATTATCTTGGCGTGGACGGAATATCGGCACCGCTCATCCTGTTAACCACGTTCATCACGCCACTCGTCGTCATCTCCAGCTGGGACGTCATCAAGACCCGTCCGGCCCAGTATTTTGCCGCCTTCCTGATTCTCGAGGGCCTGATGGTGGGGGTATTCGCGGCCCTCGATGGCGTGCTGTTCTATGTCTTGTGGGAAGCCATGCTGGTGCCGATGTTCCTGATCATCGGCGTCTGGGGTGGCGAACGCCGCATCTACGCCACGCTGAAGTTCTTCCTGTACACGTTCTTAGGCTCCGTTTTGATGCTGGTGGCTTTCATCTACCTGTACAACAAAGCGGGCAGCTTTAACTTCTTCGAATTCATGGAGCTGCCGTTGTCCCTGCGAGAACAGCAGCTGATCTTCATCGCATTCCTGCTGGCCTTTGCGGTTAAAGTGCCGATGTGGCCGGTGCACACCTGGCTACCTGATGCGCACGTCGAGGCGCCGACGGGAGGCTCAGTGATCCTGGCTGCGATCATGCTGAAAATGGGCGGTTACGGTTTCGTCAGACTTTCTCTGCCGATGGTCCCGGATGGCAGTGCTTACTTTGCCGGCATGATGATCGCGCTCTCGTTGATCGCCGTCGTTTACATTGGCTTTGTGGCGCTCATGCAAAAGGACATGAAGAAGCTCATCGCCTATTCGTCGATTGCCCATATGGGCTTTGTAACACTCGGATTCTTCCTGCTCTGGTCGACTGCCGATGGCGCGGGTGCTGAACTTGGCATGACCGGCGGCATGGTGCAGATGGTGTCGCATGGACTCGTTTCCGGAGCCATGTTCCTTTGTGTAGGGGTTCTTTACGATCGTGTGCACAGCCGGCAGATCGCCGACTATGGCGGGGTTGCCAATACAATGCCGAAGTTCGCTGCGTTCATGGTGTTGTTTGCACTGGCAAATGCCGGGTTGCCGGGCACGTCAGGATTCGTCGGCGAGTTCATGGTCATCGTTGCCAGCTTTAAAGCCAATTTTTGGTATGCATTCCTGGCTGCCAGCACATTGATCCTGGGTGCTGCGTACACGCTCTGGATGGTCAAGCGAGTGGTTTATGGCGAAGTTGCCAATCAGAATGTCGCGGAGTTGTTCGATCTTGAACGGCGCGAGTTTATTGTGCTTGGCATCCTTGCATTCGCAGTGCTCCTGGTTGGACTGTGGCCGGCTCCGCTGGTGGATATGATGTCAGTCACTGTCCAGGAATTGTTGGTTCATATCGGCCAATCCAGGCTGCCGGGTCTTTAGGGTGTTCTGCGTATGATATTTGGACAGTTTTCACCCGCGATGCCCGAGATCATTCTGCTGATTCTGATCTGCGTGATCCTGGTAACGGACTTGTTCGTCACGGACGAGAGTCGTGCAACGACCTACTGGCTGACCATCGGATCGCTGGTGATTACCGCCTGGGCGGTGCTCGCAAGCGCGCCTGCCAGTCGGACGGTGTTATTCGATGGCAGCTACGTCAGTGATGCGTTCTCCCAGGTCCTCAAGCTGGGTGTGATTGGCATCGTCGGTGTCGGCTTTGTTTATGCTCGCGACTACCTGCGGCAAAACGGACTGATGAAGGGCGAGTATTACCTGCTCGGCCTGTTTGGTCTGCTCGGCATGTTGATCATGATCTCGGCCAACAGCCTGCTGACGATGTATCTCGGTCTTGAGACGCTGTCACTCTCACTCTATGCATTGGTTGCCTTCGATCGCGATTCCGGAGATTCCGCCGAATCTGCGATGAAGTACTTCGTCCTCGGCGCAATTGCCTCCGGGTCGTTGCTATACGGAATTTCATGGGTCTATGGCATGACCGGCAGCCTGCAGTTCGATGACATCGCGCTTGCGGTCCGGAATAATGACATCAACAGCATGCCGCTCTGGTTTGGCATGGCATTCATGATTGTAGGTATTGCCTTCAAATTCGGCGCGGTGCCGTTTCATATGTGGCTGCCTGACGTCTACCAGGGCGCACGTTCGCCCGTAACCCTTTATATCGCGTCAGCGCCCAAACTGGCGGCGCTGGCGCTGATCATGCGCATCCTTGTCGATGGGCTGGGGGGGCTGCACGAGGTCTGGCAGGGCATGATCATGGTGCTCGCAGTCCTGTCGCTGATCGTCGGCAATGTCGTTGCGATTGCACAGTCCAACATCAAGCGCATGCTTGGCTACTCAGCCATCGCCCATGTCGGCTTCATTCTGCTGGCAATTTTCACCGGGTCGCAGGAAGGTTATGCGGCCGCGCTGTTTTACACGCTCACCTATGTGGTCATGGCGGCAGGTGCCTTTGGCATGATCATATTGCTCAGTCGCAAAGGGTTCGAGGCCGAGAACCTGGTCGATTTCAAGGGGCTAAATGCGCGCAGCCCCTGGTTTGCCCTGATGATGCTGTTCTTTATGTTTGGTATGGCGGGTGTGCCGCCGTGGGTCGGATTTTTCGCCAAGCTGAATGTGATCAGCGCCGTGCTCAACGCCGGCTACCCGATTCTTGCGATCATAATGGTGCTCGCGTCCGTGGTCGGGGCTTTTTACTACCTGCGGGTGATCTGGCATATGTATTTCGATTCCGCGGAAGATCGATCGGTGTTTCAGGCGGAACTGGATACCCGGGTAATGTTGAGCCTGAACGGCGTAGCCGTGCTGGTTTTGGGTATCATGCCGGGGTGGTTGCTGAGTCTCTGTATCAGCGTGATTCGAACCGTCTACTAGACTTGCCTGATGGTTCAATTTTGCTTGTCAAATCAGGCTCCAATGCGTATTATGCCGCTCCTCTGATGCGGGGTGGAGCAGTCTGGCAGCTCGTCGGGCTCATAACCCGAAGGTCGTAGGTTCAAATCCTACCCCCGCTACCATTCAGTTCTACACTTGCTCCGACAGCCCTTTTCATGAGTGCTGCGGGGCGAGGGTAGTATTGAGCCCATAGGCTCCCGTCTTTTCCTGGACATAGCTGAATCGGTCCGAGCAAATCTCGCAACACAACTCGCGCCTTCGCGGTCTCTCTCGGATCATTGCCTAGGCCTTGCGCAATCTGCTTCCTATAGGCACGCGCGGCATTCGGGATCATCGTGAATATCTTGGCAGATTCCCGGGCAGCAGGCTGTGCCTCGAGGATCTCCCGCCGTTTACGTGTTGCGGCATCGATCGCTAATAAAAGCTCGTCGGGCTCGATGTCTGGGTCACCAGCTGCCAGTCTCTCACGCATTCGGCCAATTCGGGCGTCGAGCTTTTCGACTTCCGCCGGCGTCGACTTCTCGGATATATTCTGAAAGTGCTCCCGGACTCGCTTTTCAATCTCTCGAGCCATCACCTCGACGCGCTCGGGTGCGAGCAGGTCCTGGCGAACGGGGTCTAGTATCTTTGTCTCGGCTTCGTCGCGGCGGACGCGCACCTTGTTATCGCAAGCTCCTCCGACGCTGCCGGAGCACTGGTAAGACATCTTGCTTGTCAGAATGTAGTTCGAGCCGCATTCGTTGCATTTGAGCAAACCGGAAAGGAGATACTTTGCTCTGCCACCGTGTTTGAGTCTCTTGTCGGGATTCGCAATGATCTGCGATCGTCGCTGGGCACTTTCGAACAGCGCGTCGGATACTATACGCAGTGACTCGTCTTGGTATTCCAGCCATTCTTCGCGAGGCCGTTCTCGCCTCATGCGCTTTCCAGTATCGGGGTCTTTGACCCACTCTGAAACGTTCCAACGAATCAGTCCGGTGTAACGTATATTGTTTACGATCACCCGAATACCGGACGACATCCAGCCGCGGCTGCGACGGGTATCGCGCTTCCAGCTGGAGCCGGGCGACGATACGCCTCGCTCGTTGAGAATTTTCGCGATGGCCTTCTGAGTTGTGCCAGCCGCGTATAGGTCGAAAATTTCAGTCACGACCTTGGCTTGATCTGCGTCGATGACATCTCGCTTTTTGCTGTCTGGATCGTCTGGGTGGATGGATTCCGTCCGATAGCCATAGCATTTGCCACCGGTTGGCCTGCGATCCTTGGCTCGTGACTCCAGTGCCGAATAGGTTTTCTCGCGAATCATGTCTCGAAACGCTTCGCCCATTATTCCGGATAAACCGGCCTGCAGTTTGTGGCCACGGCGGTTTGAGTCATATCCGTCCTGGACGCCGATCGCCCGAATACCTCGTGCAACGAGTCGATCAATCATCTTATTCATGTCACCAGCGGATCGTGACAACCGCGAGAGATCAGCCACGATAACGACGTCGAGCTGGCCAGCGAGAGCGGTCTCCATTAGTTTCAACGCGCCTGGGCGATTACCTAGGGCTGCCCCCGAAATACCCTCGTCGACAAATGTCTTAACAATGTTAAAGCCATTGTCGATGGCGTATTCCTTGCTGACGCGTATTTGGTCGCCGATAGATGACTCCGTTTGCCTGTCTGTTGAGTATCGGGCGTAAATTGCGGCTCTTTTCATCTCTTTTTCCTTGCTGGGCTTTTTTTACCCCTACGTGTCGATGTCTGTTTCCTTTCGCGATACCGAGTCTGTCGCTCAGCATCTTGCAGTTTCTTGGAGACCGCCTGGCACTCGGTACTACAGTAGACGGCCCGTCGACCGCCTTGTGGAGTTGGTGCACTCAAATAGAACGACCGGCAAATAGGCAGATTGCACCTACGCAGGTCTCGTGCGAAATCGGCGTACAGGAGTAGGTCCAGTACGTAGCCATACGCGGACCGTATCGATTGCGGATAGTAGCGGTGAACAGTCTGTACTTCATTCTCGAATCGAACAGGCTTGGCGACAATGAGCATGTCACGACGGTATCTGTCTAGGGTGCCGGCCATCGCCTTAGCCGCTTTTTTTGGATTGGCGAGAACTGCGTTTAGTCGTTCACGAAAATCTTGACGATCTCTTTCGAGATCATTCCAGTACCGATTCATCTGATCCTTTAAGTGCGGCGTCCGCGCTACAAATCGAACAAATCTAGTTTCCCAATCAGCGCCGTCTTTCGGCGGACGTTCCTCGTGCGCGATGCCAGAGTAGCCGAAGTAGACCATTGCACGGACGACTTCAGTAGGCGTCGGGCGTTCCTTCGCTAGAATCAAGCCCCGATCTACGACTTCACGATCGGTTAACGCACGACCCGCAATTGCCAGTAGCTCCTCTTGTACTCGCAAGGCTTGGCCAGCCAAAGATTCGTCTCTATTATTCAATGGAATCACGCTATCGAATGTCAAGTTTAGGAGATATCGTAGTCAAAAATAGCGTGATATACAATAACTATCTATAACAGTAAGCGTGAACCAACTGCTGACAATAGGCGCGCTTCGAGAAGCAACAGGAATAAGTCTGCCGACTCTCCGCCGATACGGGGATGCGGGGCTCATCTCATGCACCATCGACTCCGCAGGTCGACGTCTATTTCCACCTGAGGCTGTCGATCAGGCAAAGCACGTTCGTGCAAAACATGCTGGCCGAGTAGGCCAGACAATCGTATGAGCCAGTCCGACCCGCACCTCTTGGACAAACTCGCGAGCATTTATGCAGAGGCAGTCGTTCGGGAGCTCCTCGCGAAGCCATTCGATCAGAATGACTTGCCCGAAGGATCCAAGCCCCAGGAAGATGACCGGTGATGCTCGTGAGCGTTCATGGCCGCTTGGGCCGTGATGTGCGCATGGTCGACACGAAGTCCGGCAAAGCAATGGCTGTCGGGAGTCTCTGTGTCGAGATCCGCAATCGCAGCGGCGAGTATCAACCAGAATGGTTCGAAATTGTGGCCTTCGGAAAGCTGGCTGATTCCTTAAGCATCCATAGGAAAGGAGAGTCCATTTCCTGTTTCGGTCGTAGCGAGATTTCAGAATTTACGAACGCCGCGGGAGATCTAACTAGGCAGCTGCGCATCGTGCTCGAGGGACTGGTCAGCGCATCTTCGGTGCATCCAGTCGCAGATAAGATGAAAGCGGTAAAAGACGGCGCTTTAACGGAGGCGCCATTCGATGATCGTTTGCCTTTCTGATATCGCGCAATGGTCTTTTAGCAATGCCGCTCGATGACGACGACAAGGTGATCGAGCTGCAACAACGCCGAGATAGGCAGGCAGAGTCTGAGCGCCTCCAGAATACCGACCTCGCGAATGTTCGCCGCTTCATGCAACAGCACGGCGACGACGTTCGCTGGACGCCCGAATGTCACTGGATGGTCTGGGATGGCCGACGCTGGCAGGTGGACGATCTTTCCCGAGTGCGGGTCAAGGCAAAACAAACAGCCGAATCGATTTACGATGAGATTCGCGGAAGCAATGAGCGAGATAAACTGTTCAAGCATGCAGAACGTAGTCAGTCGGCTCGCGGGATCAGCGACATGCTGCAACTGGCGCAGTCCGAGCCGCAAATAGCGCTGCACCTGAGCGAGTTCGATGCCAATCCGTTGGCACTGAATTGTGCGAATGGTGTCGTCGATCTTAAATCCGGAAAACTACGCCCTCATCGACGTGCCGATCTGCATTCGAAGATATCTCCGGTCGAGTATGATCCGGACGCATCCTGCAATCGCTGGATGGCCTTCCTTAAGCAGGTCATCGGCGGGGACATCTCACTATTGAATTTTCTGCAGGTGGCTGTCGGATATTCGCTGACTGGTCTCACGAGTGAGCAGGTGTTGTTTTTTCTTTTTGGGCACGGTGCAAATGGAAAAAGCGTGTTCATTGAGTTGTTGATGCGATTACTCGGTGACTACGCGATGACAGCTCGATCTGAAACGATCATGGCGCGCCGGGGAGATGGTATTCCGAACGACATCGCCCGGCTGGCCGGCAGCCGACTCGTAACGATCAATGAAACAGCTGAAGGTCAGCGTCTTCATGAGCCTCTACTCAAAGATTTGACTGGGGGCGATACCGTTGCAGCTAGATTTCTGCATCGTGAATATTTCGAATTCACGCCGCAATTCAAGTTGTGGATTCGGGGTAACCATAAGCCCACCATAATCGGAACGGATCTCGGCATCTGGAGGCGTATTCGTCTGGTCCCTTTCGCTGTGACTATCCCTGAAAACGAACGCGATCCCAACTTGGGGAGCAAGCTCGCCGACGAGCTCCCTGGGATTTTGTCCTGGGCGGTAAAGGGAGCACAGACTTGGTTGCGTGCGGGCTTGGCCATCCCCGACGTAATCTCGGACGCCATCCAGGAATACAAAGCCGAGGAGGATATTCTCGGCGCGTTTATCGACGAGCAATGTCGAGTCGACAGGAACACTCAGGTGACCGCGAAGGCGTTGTACGGCGCGTACCACGCTTGGGCCGATCGGGCGGGCGAAACGTGCGTCAGTCAACGGCGCTTTGGCATGGCGATTCGTGATCGCGGCTTCGACAAGACAAAGAGCGGTGGTCGCACGGTCTATCACGGCCTCGAGTTGCCAGTCGATGAGCGGCACGAATTGTGATGCTCGAAAACCACATGGTATTGCCATATGCCGATCCCGGTCTCGAGGACCCCCAGATCTGCAGGCACCACAAGATCGAATACGTTGGAATCTGTCCTGAATGCGAGGACTTTGAGATCGACTGCCAGATTGAGGAGAGGAAGCAATGAGCGACAAAGAACTATCGAAAAGCGAAGAAGATCCGATACCGATCAGCGACTTCGCCATGATCCAGGTAATTGAGCGAGCTGCATCCAATCCCGAGTTTGATGCGGACAAGATGGACCGGCTGCTCGCAGCCCAGGAGCGGATTCTGGATCGCAATGCGACAGCCGACTTCTACGCAGCCATGAATCGCGTCCAGGCAAAGCTGCCGACGGTCGCCAAGGACGCCGCGAACTCGCAGACGCACAGCAAGTACGCACTGCACGAGTCCATTGCTAGGGCTATCAAGCCGATATACACGGCCGAGGGATTTTCAGTTTCCTTCGGTGAGAAAAAAGCGGAGCGCGAGAACTACATACACATCGCGGGCGTGCTCCGTCACATGGCCGGCCACAGCGAGTCGTACAGCCTAGAGCTGCCGCTCGACGATAGGGGAATCCAGGGCAAAGTGAACAAGACAGCGCTACATGCCAGTGGTTCGACGTTTACCTACGGCCGGCGCTACCTGACGTGTTTGATGTTTGATGTTGCGACCGGCGACGATGTTGACGGTAATCAGCCGATCGAGCCGATTACTGCTGTCCAGGTGAAAGAGATCAATGCGATTATCAAGGAGCTCAAACTCACACCGACACGCCGCAAACGGTTTTTGCAATGGGGTGGCGTATCAAGGCTCTCAGACCTGCCTGCGACGAAATACTCAGACGCGATTCGATTCCTGGAGCATATCCGAACGGAGGCGGCGAATGCAGATCCTGCAGATTGAACAGGGTTCGCCCGAGTGGTTCCAGGCTCGCCTGGGTCTTCCGACCATGTCGTGCATGGGCAGGATTGCCACCGCGAAAACCGCGGCTCTCTCGGCTCAGTCGGACGAGTATATCGGTGCGCTGATTGCCGAGCGTCACGTCGATGTTGGGGAGCAATTCAGTTCCTATTGGATGGAGCGGGGCATTGAGCTCGAACGCGAGGCTCGTGCCTGGTATGAGCTCAAGCATGACTGCGATGTCGCCGAGGTCGGAATAATCGTAAACAAGGGTGCGGGCTATTCGCCCGATGGTCTGATAGGTGAATCCGGCTGCCTGGAGATCAAATGCCCGAAGCCATCGACGCATATCAAATACTTGCTCAATGGAGAACTGCCAGATGTGTACAAAGGCCAGGTTCACGGCGGGCTCGTCGTATCGGAGCGGCGCTGGGCCGATTTCGTAAGCTACTGCCCGCAGTTCGAACCATTCTGCATTCGAGTGGTTCGGGATGAGTTCACCGCGAAAGTGGAATCCGCGCTTGAGGCGTTTATTGCCCGACTGGATGCTGCAAGGAGGCAATTAGGGCTGTGAGAGCAGGCGAAAAGATACGATTTGTAGACCATGTAGACCTTAATCACGCGTTTTCGGTTCTTTTCCATACGCGCGGGCGTGAGAAAAAACCGAGAAAGGGCCTTTATGGTCTACATGGTCACCACAAGGGAGGCGTTTGGCGTGTTTCTTGGCAGATTGTTGCAGTGCTACGCGCGGGCGCACGGGTTGCACAAGCGGAATCTCTCGCACTGCCGAACATTGCAGGGACCCGATATGTCCTGCCCTCGGAAATCATTCAAGTCTTCAACAGGTTAGGTAACTTCATTGACAACTGACACCGACAATCTAGTTGCCAAACGGTCTTGTGGTCGACCGTCACTGTACAGCGAGTCCCTGGCAGTGCGAATCGGCGAGTTATTGGCCGAGGGCCAAAGTTTGCGGTCGATTGCCAAGCGCGACGATATGCCGAGCGAGCGTGCGATTTTCAATTGGCTGCTCAAGAATGATGAGTTCAAGAAGCTATACGACCAGGCGAAGCAGCTCCAAGCCGAGATTCGTGCGGATGAAATTCTCGAGATTGTCGATAACTGTCCGCTAGACCGTGACGAGATTCAACGAGCCAGACTTCGAGTAGACGCGGTCAAGTGGATAGCCTCAAGACTTCTGCCTCACCGCTACGGCGATCGCCTGACAGCGGTCTCAACAGCAGACCTGCCGACATTGCACATCAACATCAACGTGGCGAGCAGCGATGACTAGGCACGAACTGACGTATAACGCCAGTCCGACTATGGCTAAGTTTCATCAAGACGACAGTTTCATTCGGGCCATGCTTGGACCTATTGGCAGCGGCAAGTCGACGGCGGCTGTAATAGAGTTGCGTGTCCGGGCAGAATCACAGGTGCCAGGGCCTGATGGTGTACGTCGAACTCGTTGGCTTGTCGGTCGCAACACATACCGAGAACTTGCCGACACGACGTTGCAGACGTTTCGCGATTGGTGGCCAGGCGAGCCACACGGCGCCTTCACCAAAGGCGACATGACGTATCGACTTATCACGAAGGACCTGCATGTCGAGGTTCTGTTTCGCTCATTCGACAATCCCGAGGACGTCAGCAAGCTCCTGTCGCTCGAGCTCACCGGCGCCTGGATCAATGAATCTCGGGAAGTACCGCGTGCTGTGATCGACATGCTACTTGGTCGAGTCGGGCGTTACCCTGCAGCCCGAGATGGCGGCTGTGCGTGGTCTGGGATCTTGCTGGATTCGAATCCACCCGATACCGATCATTGGATGTATCGCCGGTTTGAGGAAGACCGGCCGGAGGGGTGGCGTCTGTATCGGCAGCCCGGCGCACGTAGCGTGAATGCGGAGAACCTGGCGAACCTGCCAGCCGGCTATTACGAGCGCTTGGTCGCGGCAAACTCCGAGGACTGGTGTCGCGTGTATGTCGATGGTGAGTACGGTTACGTCCAGGACGGAAAGCCAGTATTTCCGGAGTACACCGATTCTGTCCATGCTGCGGATACCATACTCAGGCCGTTAACCGACTCAACAGTCGTGATTGGTCTGGATTTCGGTTTGACGCCAGCGGCAGTGTTTTGTCAGCGGGATGCCAAAGGTCGCTGGCTGGTGTTGCACGAGCTCGTCACCGAAGACATGGGCGTCAGTCGCTTTGCCGAGCTTCTTGCGGGCGACATGGGCGAGCACTTTCCTGGTCAGGCGTTCTCGGTGTGGGGAGATCCGGCCGGAAATCAGCGCTCCCAGATCGATGCCGACGAGACTTGCTTCAAGATTATTCGGGCGCGGGGTATCAAGGCGATGCCGGCACCCTCGAACGACTTCACCGTACGCCGTGAAGCGGTGGCAAATTGTCTTGGACGCCTTGTCGATGGTCGCCCAGGACTTATGGTTTCGCCGAAGTGTGCGGTGCTGAGAAAGGGCTTGGCAGGCGGTTACTGCTTCCGGCGTTTACGCGTTGCGGCTGACGAGCGATACCAGGACAAGCCGGATAAGGGCTTGTACTCACACGTTGCTGATGCACTGCAGTACGCGCTTCTGGGCGGTGGTGAAAATCCGACAACACTGAACCAGCAGAGTCGCGAGACGCACGTGCCGCGAGTTGGGCACGGTGAGTCGCCGTTGCAATGGGATGTCTTCAACACATGAGGGAGGGCTTAACAATGGATCCAAAACTGACAAGCAGGGATTGGCAAGGCAAGCTAAGGGAGCTCGAGGCAGGCATTCCTCGCCTTGAAACAGCGCTCAATGATGCGGAGTGCGACTTGCACGGCGCACAGCTCGCCGTAGAGCTCGGCGAACGAGACGACGGTGCAGTCGATACAGCGCGCAAAACGCGGGATAACGCGAAAGCCAACCTTGACTCACGTCTCGGTGCGGTAGCCGCTGCGCAGCGGAATCTGAACTCCGTTATGGAGCTTGAGACCGTTGAAAAGCGCGAAGGCGCCAACGCCGAGATCGAACGAATTGGCCAGGAAATGATCGAGCTGGCTGACAAACTCGAGATATCGCTTCGGGCAGCTTCTTCATGCACCTTCGGATTGACGAACCTGATCGGACGCCTTTCGAAAGCTCGCCGGAGTAGTCTGGATCAGTTTTTACATCCAGGCGTCTTTCCGGGTCAGATACGTGAGTACGTGGTGCAGTCTTTGCCCATAGTGCCGTCACCTGAACGTCGAGAGCCAATTGATTTGAGTGGAAGGATTGCCGCCGAGATAGGGGCACTGAGACACAAGGACTAAATGTCTCTTCCACGACGGTTTCACCCCTGGTGCAGTGACGGTTCCGCACGGTTTTGGCGACCGCGCTTAAGAGGGATTTTTCGACCTCTACTCTCTAACAGTACCGTGCTGTGTCCGGGGTGATCTTTTTCCCATGAGGACCAATCGATGGATCAAAACAAGTATCTAAGCAATATCGAAGTCGGCAAATACTCAGGCGGTCCGGGAGGCGACTACGAATTGTCCCTCCCGGAGGGCATAACCGGTGAATTTGATACGGAGCATCCGCTTTTGAAGTCGTTCATCGTGCAGGCACAAGAATTGGGACTGTCGCAAAACGCTTTCACGAAACTGCTTCATCAATACGTCGAGTACGAGGCGAGCGAGACGGAAGCGCAGTATGAGAGTCTTGAGCAAGTCACGGCTGAGCTCGGTGAGGACGGCGACAAGCTCTTGGCAGAAACGTGGCAGAAGCTGAATCAAGTCGCAGGGCCCGAGGCGGCCCAGGCGCTCGATTCCTTAGTCAATAACGCTGCCGGGATTCGGGCGCTTAACAGGATACTGACTGGCAAGGAGAAGGACATGGCAGAAGCAGGACAACGGGTGGACAGAGTCGAGACGAGCGAAGGTACAGTGACACGTGCACAACTTCGAGATATGCGTTTTCAGAGGTTCCCCGATAATCACGTGCGGAAGGGCCAGGAGATGTATGGCAGGGACGACGAGCACACAGCCAGAGTCGACGGGCTGTACGAACAGATGTTTCCAGGCGAGGATCTGACGGAGGTCTGACGTCTGCGTTACTCTCCGAAAGCCGTCGTTGGAGTAACATTGGCCTTTAGGTCCGCCGTTGACACAAGCCGGGCGTTCGAGAATCAGCTTTTCTTGGGTCTGAAAGATTGAGAAGATCTCTGCAATGACATATTCCGCTAAGATGATTGAGTCGTTTCAAAATGATTTCGTCTTGGCGATGAGAAACTTGCACGCTCTGATGTTTCGAGGCGTCGCCGAATCGGAGGATCCACCAAACGACCATGTTCGTCGATTCTTAACACATGGGGTTGGACGCAGGCTCGGCGTTCTCAAGCAGTCGATTGAGGGGATGTTCGCAATCTTTCCTCCAGGCCGAAATGAACCACTTACTCTGCATGAGGCCGGCGAGGTTCAAATCTACCTTCATGCTTTCTTGATCAACCTTGGCGGTGTTTTCGACAATTGGGCTTGGGCGTTTGTGTATCGCCATGATCTTCGTGACGAGTTGCGGCCGCTACAAATCGGCATCTTCAAGTCGGAAACGCAGCGATTCCTACCAGATCGAATGATGGAATGCCTAGACAAGTACAGCATCGCTGCTTGGCATAGCGAATATGCGAAGGAGTACCGAGACGCACTTGCTCATCGGATCTCCCCGTATGTCGCGTCCGCCATGCTTTCTCAAGATGAGCAGGACTTACATCGTGAGTTGGGGCAGGAGCGGGTTCGCCTGATCGAAGTTGGAGATTTGGAGGGTGAAGAGGAAGTCAGGAATCGACAGATGCAACTCGGGTCACCTGCTCCCTACTTCGTTCACGACATCAATCCAGATGAACCGGGTCGGATGGTCGCGCTACATGGACAGCTCTTGTCTGATGTCCTGACCGTCACGGAATTCGGGAACGCTTTCTACGACTCGTGGAGCGAGACGGCGTAACAAAGCGCTTGCGCCGCAACGAGGATCCTGATCTTTGATGTCACCACGCATACTTGATGATATGACGAAAAAGGGCTGAGCTTGAAAGGCCGCCTATGGCTGTTAGCAGATCTAACGTTTCTCCTATATTGGGATATTCAATCGTCGGCAATTGGTGAAAGTAGGCACTCCACTCAGTTTCTCATCTAGCTTTAGGAAGGCCAATTCTCCATGTCGTCTTGATGGGCGTCAGTTTCGAAGATCTAATTGCAGCAGCTTTCCTGAAAGGTCAAATAGACGGTGATCAGATGTTTCTTGCCGCTTACTGGGCAGAGATCAATCCGCAGAAAGGTAACTGACAAGCTTTAAAATGACGCTGTACATCCGTTTCGATTGCCGATACGGAAGACTCAGATAGAAACGTATAAATGGTAATTCGTATGCGAGGAAGTAGCGAATCGAGTACTATGTACATAGACGCTGCGAGCGCTCACTGTAAGATAATTTGTCTACAGACGCTGAAAAACACTTTTTCTTGTCAAAAAATAATATAAAAAAGGGAAATTTTGATGCGTACTAAATTGCTGATTACAACATCTATGATTTCGTCCTTGATAAGCGGATGTGCTACTCCGGCGACCGACACATTCGAGTATCAGGAGAATGAGGCCGTAGTCATAACAAACGAAACTACAGTCAACAGTGATTTCGAAAATGTGTGGGACGGCCTAGTTCGGCAATTGGCGAGAGGATTCTTTGTTGTAAACAACATTGAAAAGGAGTCTCGACTGATTAACGTATCCTTCTCCACTTCGACGCCCGAGGAGTATATCGACTGTGGAGTGACGTCGAGGACCTACAAGAGGGCGAAGATGGCTGAGAGCATTGAATACAATGTAGCTGAAAACTCGTCGTACAGGTACGGCCGTGGCATGGACGCGAACGGAGTAAACGCAATTGTCGGAATTGTAAATCGAGATACTTCGCTAGAGGGACGAATGAATGTATATGTTGCCCCGGTTGGCAACGGTACAAATGTTTCAGTTAACGTTCGATATGTGCTGACAATAACTACAGGCGGACAGGAGAATCACGTTAACGCGACAAACTCCATTGTGTACAGCCAAATCATACCGCAGAGCAGCGAAGCTATTTCGTTCAATACCAATCAGCCTAATCGCAATGTCGAAGGGATTGCTTGTTTCTCTCGAGGAATACTGGAGCAGCAGATCTTAGAAATGGTCGGGTCTATCTAGAGGACTCCGGCAATGGCGATCGATCGCGTACGTCAATTTTCTCGAATCATGCAGGCTCTTGCAATTTTTCGATTCGGTGCAGGGCCGATAGGCTCCATCAAATAGAGATTGACAACGCTCCAATGAAACGGTGAGGAACTTTGGATAGTCATCGTTGATTGAGTAGCGAAGAATGTGTTCGTATCGCTTCGTAGAATCCAACGCGGCTGATAGCTGCCGGACGTTAGAATAAATTGCTCATTCTGACTGTCGAATTATTTGACAACCCGATATAACGCGGACAATCCTAGCTCTTATTGCCTTTCATAATCAGTGCATTACCGATTCGGCGCAATATTTGCATTAGCTTTCTTAGAAGCGCATGGAATATGAATGATATTTGCAAATATCGTTTTACTTTTTGAATTGCTGACGTAAGTTGGCGATATTAATTAAGGACGCATTATTCATGAGTCGGACTAACAAAGCTTATCAACCGATGAAGTTGAAGTTTTTTGGAATACTCACCTGTCTGATTGCTGCGCCAGCTAATTCAGACCCAATTGTGGATACAGTCTTTCCATTAACCTATGAGCAGTTTACGTCTTACAATGCGTTCATTGGCGGAACACGCAATTGCGATGCCTCAGGAGCCTACGACGCTGATACTTTCATCTGGACGGAAACTGGAAAGTGTGTCAACTCGGCTGGCCAAAACGTATCTGAAGGAAGTGGTTTTGCAGTTCCCCTCACCCAGGCTAGCCTGGCCGGGCAGGTTAACAATTCGGGACAGGTTTTAAATGGTGCATTCTCACTTATAGGTATGATACCCGATCTTGATGTTAACAATATTTCGATTCTTGCCTCGGGAAGACTCATAGACGCTTACTATGGCTCTACTGATTATGGCTCAACCTCAACGTTTCCCGGACCGTACGCGCTGATCGACCTAGATTACTTGGTAGAACCTTTTTCTGATTTCGGTTCATTGCTGCTTTGGACTGCAAACTCGTCATTTCGAGAATGGAATCCTCCCTCGTGTGTTGCAGGTGATTATTCTTGTGCGTGGACAACATCAATAACTTATTCGGACAGTAGATTAACTGGCAGTCAGTATTTCTTTTACGATCGTGCTGCAATCCTTCCCGAACCAGGCACACTTGCACTCTTTGCAATTGGGCTCCTTGGAGTTGGGCTGGTTGGTCGAAGAGCTCAGCAGTAGACGAAAAGTCCCGTAGGTCCACCGTTCGTCTCGATACCTGGCCGACTGTAGATCTTCATATAGAACTTCGCTAGTACCTTTTTCATATCTTGAGCCATAGATAAAGCCCATCGTGGCACCTTAATGCTTAATGTCGCGTTAAAGCGTATTCGTTTGTCGTGTAGAACTATCTGTTGGTTTGCCGAGATCGCGGCTTGCTGGGCTTCGGTAGTGGTGGCAGGGTTGCCACTGTCTCGTTGATTGACTTCGCCGCGTCTCGGGCTATCTGCTGGGCTCTCGCTGCCCCTGAATCCCTTTGCGACTTCTGCGCTGATTTTGCCATTTGCTTCGGCCTCGTCTAGAGCCTTGGTTGCTGACTCTAAGATGTTATCTTCGTCCAATTCAGGGAGTTTATCAATGCTGGAAATCGTTACGAAGGCTCTCCAGTTGTGATTTGGTGATTTCTACCTGTCCGACTAGAGCGTCGAGCCTTGCCTTGCTTGTCGATCTGGTAGGATCTCATTCGTGGCAGATATAGTATCAATTGACAATTCTGACGGGCGAGTGCTTGTTATTGGCTCTGACGGATTTCGGGCTGTTCGCGAGAATGATGTCTGGTCAAGCTTGGGCAGTATTCCGATAACCGGCGCCGATTTGGCCGAAACGTTCAGGTCTGCCGCAGACGGCACCGAAGCCAGCGAGCTATCCAAAGCCGCCCGAGCTGCAGTCTCGTCCTGATTGATTCGATGTAGGGCCGTCGAAAAGGTCGGGGCGTTTTGGGATGACTGGCTGATATCGGACGATCTCAACGACTGCCAATGTCCAGAGAAATTACTCGGGCTGGTTTATTTCAATCGCACTCTTTCTGCGCTCTGCGAATAGAACCATTGCTCGCCCCCGCTACCATTGTTAGCAACATTGCCGCTAGCTAGCGCCAATGCTTGGTTTTGCAGCTCAACGTGGGCTACCAAATGATCCCCGTTGGGCTGCAACCAAATTTCCCCCAGCATAGTCCTCAGCGCAGCGCGCGCCCTCACTACGTGCTCCGGTTTCGGACTGTCGCCGAGCTGCTCCAGGCGTCCAACCTCTGCTCGATAACGCTCCACAGCATTTGGCACGGCGTCTGGAAGTGCATCTAGCTCAGGCAGTGCTGCCGAGGAGAGCCGGGTCAGCAATTTTTCCTTTTGAGTTTCGAGGTCCTTAAGCGCCTGTGCGAGCGCGGTACTTTTGTCTAGTCCACCATCGAGGATCGCAGCGGTTGCATTGCCAATCTTTTGATCGACGGTCGCCATTTCACGGCGCAGTATATCTGTATCCCCGATATTCTCTGCAGCCTGCCGCTTGAGAGACTTGATATAACTGCGCATATGCCGCTGAGCCACCTCAATCATTTCCTCGGATAACAGCTTTTCTTTGACTGCCGACAGAATTACCGACTCTGCCAGCGCACGCTTTACTCGGATCGCATTGCTGCAAGCGTGGCTCCCGCCGCTCCGATGAGACGCGCATGAGTAATCATATCGGTTCGCCAGCGTGTAGTTGTAACCGCAGACGGCGCATTTGAGCATGCCAGACAGCAGGCGACTATACGGCCGTCCACCGGCATTCTTCCGTTTGTCCGATTTCTCCGTTTTGGCACAAATTCGTGCCCGCACTTGCTCCCAAACGGAGTGATCAACAATTCGCAGCTCAGGCCGCTCAACTCTGATCCATTCGGACTCTGGCCGGATGCGCTTTGCTCTCACGCTGCTCCCTGGCTTTTTTCGCCATTGAAACTTGTTCCAAACCAGCGATCCCATATAAGTCTCATTGCGCAAGATGGCCCGAATTGTCGTATGCATCCACTTGCCATCGGTACGCGCACCTTTGGCGTTTCTTTTGCGGCTTTTGCCGGGGGAGGGGATGCCTTCTTCGTTGAGCGTGGACGCGATCCGCCTGTCACTCATACCGGCAGCACAGCCCTCGAAGATTCGCACGACGACCGGGCTTGTCGCCGGGTCAATTGCCAATTGCTTGTAATCGTCCGCCGCGATCAGTTTGTAGCCATAAGGTCGACCACCAGCACTGAATCCTTTCTCAACTCGTTCGCGCAAGCTTCCGTAAGTTCTCGTGCTTATCTTTCGGCTTTCCAATTTGTCGATTGTGGTCTTGATTCCGAGCAAAAGAAGCGAAGACTCGTCTCGAGTGTCTATGCCGTCTCGCGTTATCAAGTACTGCTCGTTAAATTCCATCTCCGCGACGAGGTTGTGTAGTTCGCCTGGATCACGGGATAATCGACTGGTCTCGTCGGCCAGTACGAATTGCAGCTGCTGCGCCTTTAGGGCGTCACGCAGTTTTCGGTAACCGGGTCGGCTTTTGTCATTCCCGCTAATTCCTTCGTCTTTGATTACGTCGACAATGGACAAGCCGTGTTGCTTGGCCAACAATTCGCAATTGCGGACTTGACGCTCGATGCTCGTCTTGTCCTGCCGTTGAGTGCTGTAGCGGGCATATATTGCAGCCTTCATCTAACGTCCCCTCAAAACACGGACTCCTGCACGGCTTTCATGTCCTCGGTGATATCCGTCGCCGCGCTGTGCTTCATTACGTGGTCCCGCGCATAAAGGATGTAGCTGTTATTCCGCTTATCCAGTTTGGCTAATTGTTTGGCGATTCCAGACGGAATTATTGCTGCGGCATCTACGACCCAATTGGGGTCAAACAGGATTGCGACTAGCAAATCAAATCCGTTGATATCAGAAATTGCGCTGAGCTTTCGCGACTTGTTGGTAGGGGTCCACTGCCGAGCTTTGACTTGATACCTCGTGCCATTTTCATCAGTTCCGTCAAAACCTGGTGTGGAACTTGGAGCCAGCTCTAGACCAATAGTCTGGGCTGCCAGGTATTCGGCGTAGTCGCCGGTGATGTTCTTAGTGCGAATGACGGAACGTTTCTTCAGCTCTGCGACCACAGCCGTATTCGATCGCATCAGGTCCAGCGTCGACTGGGCCGGTGTACCTGTGGAATGTCCTTCGTACTTCGTAAGGACCAGCTCCGCACCTTCCCTCAAATATTCTTGCATCGGAACGCGGCTTTCCCGGCTTAGATACTTGAGCCGGCTGTATTGCTCAAACTCCAGCGCGGCAGTGATCGGCTTCTTGTTCGCGTATTGGCCCACGGGCTGCTCCCTAACAAAGCTTGTTACAACTAGGCTTGTCATTGTGCCTCAATAGGCCTATATAGGCCAGGATCGCCGCCGCCTGGTGTCGTACGCGCGCGTAGCGCGTGCGCGCGCTCGCGCGAGGCACCGTGGGCACGCACCCGGCCCAATTTGGCCCTTTTGCGGAGTTTGGTCTGGACAAAGCGGGCACCTGATTTGTACAGAGTTAAGAAAACACATTAAATACAATAACTTATATAGCTCACTCACCAAACCGCGCCAGATGTCGTGAGAGAGGCGAGTGGGACAGGTGTGGCATAGGGCCATGGCCTGACTGCTCTAAAGACCTGGACATCCGTACAGTAGTCCTGGCGATCGGGTAGCCGGGGTAACAAGGGTGATGTCGGCGTGTGCAGTGCGGCGGCCCAACCCCGTAGAAGCTTGGCCCAACGTGCAATGCGGGGTTGGCTCGGGTGCTGGGCGACCTTGGCCAATCTATCCAACCAACCCGCCCACCAGAAGCCGCAAGTCTTAGCAGCCGCAATACCGACAGCCGCGTAAACATCCTCAATGCACGAAAATAGGTTGGTTAGGTTGGGTAAGTTGGGTAAACCTAACAATATGACGTTATCTGGTGGCCCAACCCCACCTCCAACCTGAGGGCAGGTCGGCTCGATCACAATTCGTCCTCTTCCCAGTCGATGGTATGGCCCATCGCCTTCTCGAAGGCCATGCGGCATTCTCCCAGTGACGGAAATAGGTATCGCCTCCTACGGAAACCACCCGACTCCCGTTTCGTGCGTGGCCCAGGAACCAGTTTCTTGATCTCGGATCCGAACTCTGTTTCCGCCGATCGAAACGGCACCTTGTCTAGCTTGGCATCGTCAGCGAATCGTCTGTGCAGCGAAGACTTAACGACGAGCGGGGCCCACGCTTGGTCAGTTACGAGCAACCGCCCCTCCAGAAGCCGCTCTAGCCAGAACCGCTGGACCGGGGTCATCGTCCGCACCTTTTGGTCCCAAAGGGCTTTAGTTTTCGGAAAATTTCTGAGGTCAATGCCACTGAGATCGTAGTCCAGCAATCGATGAAGTAGCGCCTCTCTACCACCGTTCTCCATCTGCTTGACGATCGCGCCAAAATACTTCGTATCCTGCATATGCGCACTACCAACATCCAAGACGCAGAATCTGCGCTCACTAGGACCTGCTGGAGCGACCCAGTCTTCATTCGACGCAATTATCAGACGCACATGATTACGAACGAAAAAAATATCCTTTCCCTTAATCTCTATAGGCTGTCGCTCCTCAGTAATTAGCGCCTTGAGGGGACCCACGGCGCTCCGGTCGCCCGCCCAGATCGCCTCGTCTGCAAACAATATCAAAGCCTGTTTTAGGTGAGAGTTAAAACGTCCGGTGAGCTGGCGAGAGCTTTGTACGTGCACGAAGTGGGTATTTCCGAACAGGCTGCCGAAGTTGGTAGCGAATATTCCTTTGCCAGTTCCTTGTTCACCGCGGAGAGCGATTGCTATCCCCGGACGGTGGGCTGGATTCTGCACCGCGTCGGCCATCCAAGCAATGATGTACTTGTACACATCGCGGTTACCTCCGACGATGTTTTTTCGGATGTGATCCAAAAATAGATTGCAACGGCCCCTTTTGGGTTGCACTGCAAATCCGCGCCACAAGTTATATGCGTTATCGGGGACTTTGCCTTGGGGTTCGAAAACAATGCGTTCGTATGTTCGGCGGTCTGGGTGTTCGAGCCACCATGTAAGTAACTTCTTCTGGCCAACGAAACGATTGTCGAAGATCGTTTTAAGTTGCGTCGGCGTTGAGAGCAGGATCTCGTCATCACGCTCTGTAAGTACGACAGCTTGGTTCCCCGCCATTACAACAGCATGACGCGAGTTCATAAAATTGAGTTTTGCTTGTGTACCCCAGCCGGCGAATTTTGGATCGTTGAAAGGACGGGTTGTTTCGCGGACGTATTTTTTGAATCTTTTGTAGCCCCGAGTTTTTATCCAATCGTCTACGCCGGTCTTAGGATCACCATCGACGGCGTCTAGCAAGCAAATTGCTGGAATCGCTCCAATATTCAGAAGCCCATCACATAAACCGAGCAAACCGTCTTGAACATTTTCGTTTGTGGCCACATCGGCATCGTAGACGAGAGTGACCGGACGACCCTTCCAGGAAATGAGTTTAAATTCGTCTAAAAGTTTTTGTCCGCCTTTGTAGTGCCAGTTCTGCGCACCTTCTATGCCGACTGCCACACCGCCATACTGCGCAATCGCCATTGCCTTTACTGGGCCTTCTGCGATGAGAATCGGAATCTGTACGTCGGCCAAAATTTGAGGCCACCGAACCTTGAACCGTTTCGGGATAGGAGCGAAGTAGAGGTGTGGAGGTTCCTTAGCAGGACGATCGAATTTTCCCTTTCCTCTGGGAGGGTGCTCTAGGCGCTTGACCCAAAAGTCCGTGAATTCGCCGTTTGGCAGTGGATAATGAATGATAGGGCAATTACCGCCGCCACGTTCCACAATGATCTTGGCGCTTTTTTCAAGGTAACCTAGATCAATTCCTCGCTCGGTGAAGTATTCGACCGTCCAAGCATTGATAGGATCGTCGGCGTCCGCATTGCAAAACGGAGATCCCTTAATAGATGTGACGATGCTGCGACGTAACGTTGTCATGAGTACCTTCTGTAACAGTCGAAATGCTTAGTCGTCTGTGCGTGAAATGGTCGTGCTGACGCGGACCGCACTTCTAACGGTGGTTGTCACTGCCGCTTCGCGATCCCCTTCATGCACATTCGTTTCAGTAATCCATCGATCTACGGCTGCTTCAGCGAGCAGCCTGGTGAGATCGCGCAGTACGTTGTGCGGGTCGGGACTCACGGCTTTGCTAGCGCCTCCGCCCGAGGAGCTTGTTGGCGTGATTGACGTGTTCCGGGTAGAGAATAGGAGTACCGTTCGGCAAGTGAGGAACGCGACCTAGCCGACCCTCCCGAACATACTTTCGTAGAGTCGCCGGTCCGCCCACAAACGGCGCCGTGCCAACGGTGTATAGCTTTAACGGATACTTGCGAGACTTGTGTTTCATCGATTCCTCCTACTGCCCGAGGAGTCGATAGCGTTTGTGTCAGGCAAAGAAAAACGCCGTCAGCCCGTCGAGCGGTTTAAACCACTCTGGAACTAACGGCGTTCTGCATGCTGGTCGCGCCGGTTCCGGACTAGCGCGTCATGTAACACTGTTTTGGGTCCAATCCTTGGACTTACTTAACCCGGTTTGAAGTTGGACCGTTCACGCTCGCCGCTTCCTGCGACCAGTTCATCGTGCCAGGTTCGCCTAGCCCAACAGCTGTTTACACGTATAACCATAACTACATTGACCGTTTGCTTGCAACCCCCTTTCCAAGATTCGCTCCTACGATGCGCTAAGGTGCGTTTTGGGACGATTTGAGACCGTGAGCTAGCGGCAACGGTGTTTTTTTGCGCAAAATCGGTTTCTTGGCCACAGGTCAACACAGGAGATATCCTAGACTCAGTCGTCCATCGTTTTTGCTGCGTTTCGAGGTAAACAAGAATTTATTGGAGAAAATTTTGGGATTCACGACGATATTGGAAGTCTCGCGCGCTGCGAAGGCTTGCATCGTGGACTTACATACTCACATAATCATTTATGGCCGAATACACATATTCTGCGCAACCCGCGAATGTTGGACCTTTTCTGGATAAGGTTCGTTCGATGGGGCGTCCGGATAAACTGACGATCAAGGTGATTGAGAGCCTGAGCTTTAAAAGTAAGAATGATCGAGCTCTTCTCGCAGTCATGAAAGCTGTTGGTCTCGTTGATCAGAGCGGTGTGCCGACACCGCGTTGGAATCAATTTCGGAGTAAGCAAGATGGTGGGGCGGCATTGGCCGCCGGCATTCGTGAGCACTACTCAGCGTTGTTTGCGCTTTATCCAGACGCGTATCAAAAGGACAACGAAGCTCTCCATAGTTTTTTTAGCTCCAACACTTCCGTCGGGGAAGGTGCGTTGAAGCACATGATTAATACCTTCAAGGCACTCTGTTCCAAAGCAGATTTTCAAGGCGACCTACCTATGCCAGATCAGTTTACCCCGCCTGGCCAGGACACACCTGTAGTTGCAGGAGCGCAGTTTCGTTCCGGAATCGCGCCGTATACAGTCAACGTCAATATACAGTTGACTCTGCCAGAGAACTCAGATGAGAAGACTTTCAATGAGTTCTTCAAATCAATGAAAAAACATCTCCTCTCGGACCATGGTCCAGAGAGTTCTTAAGAAAGCACGGCGTTTCGAGGCAGAAGCAAAAAGGCTCTTCTCGACCTACGAGTCATCAGCGTCTCGAATAATCACGCTATCCGAGTCCTATAGCTCACTCGCCAAACTATCTATTAGGCAGGACGAGCTCTTTCGGCAAAGTTTGCGGTGCGTTGAGAACGAGCTTTATAGGGCAGCACATGTGCTGGGATGGGCAGGATTCGTCGACTATTTTGAAGAGAAGCTAGCTGCCGATGGTTTTAAGAAACTCCATGCAGCCTACCCAGCATGGTCTATACACAAGTCGATCGAAGACCTGCGTGAAAATGTTGCGGAATATCAGTTGCTCGAAGCAGGACGCAAGCTGAAGCTTTGCTCCAAAACGGAGACGAAAGCTTTGCAAGGATTACTAAACAAGCGCAACGAATGCGCACACCCGAGCGACTATTTCCCAGGACTTAACGAAAGCCTGGGATACGTTAGCGAGTTGTTCCAAAGAATCAAAGTTTTGCATCCGAAGAGCCTCTAATTTCTTGGTAATTTGCTGCGCATTCGAGTGCTCTTTGTTAATTCTAAATTTTACGTTCGAATGACTGCATCAGGGGAATGCAGAGAGTTAAGGAATAGGGCGCCCAGCTACCAAGATCTAAAAGCTCGGCCTTGTTTCTGGCTTTTTTGTACCCGTCATTCGGACAGCCAACGGCCGCATTGCGCCCGAAGACTGGCGTGCGGGTAAAATGCTGCTTAAGGGCACTTACGACCCAAAGGCCACGGTCGTCGAAATTGCCTCGCAACGACTTTTCGAGCAGATTGTATGCCCGCTTCCGCCCATAAGCAGACTCTCACGGCACCCAACTTTTGCCTGAAAGTTGGGCGTCACGCCAATTACTAATACTACGCAATATTCCCGTGTCGTACCGCTGAGTGATGCGCGCCCTCAACTACGACCTCATATTGAACAGCTCCACTGTCAGAAAAATACCATCCCGTGATACTCCCGCAGGCCAATCGCCAATGCCTTCAGATATTCATGAAACAACTTGGTGACGAGCCAGGCTGTTTCTAGTAAATGCACGACTTGTCTGGGTCTCGAGCAGCGGCCCCTCACCTAAGAGCCGTCGGTCGCGTGATAGGATCGTGGAAGACAACAAACACCCTAAAGCAGACGACCAAGCGGTTCGGTCAGCCCAGAGCGACTAGGTCAAAAAACTGATCAAGGCCAGAAATCGATGCGAACGGCAACTATTGGTAGCGAGCTATGAGCCAATTCGAGTTCTATTTAGTCATCGCAGGCGTGGTTGTCGCAATCGCAATGGCGGAGATAGTTGGGGGATGGGGCCAACTGGTTCGTGCCAATCAAGGTGTTAAATTCGATTGGCTGCATTTCGGATGGACGTTGTGCGTATTGTTGATCTCGATGTTGTACTGGGTGGGCATGTGGCCGTACAGCGAACTTGAGTTCACCTACCTGGGGCAAGTTTGGTTTCTTGTCCTGCCCACTTTGTTCCTGGTTGTACTTGCTTATGCTATTACGCCGAATCTGTCAGCGACCAGGGGAATCGATCTACGTGAGTACTACTTAGCAAATCGCCGCCCAATCTTCTTGTCATTTGGGTTGTTCGTTTTTATGAGCAATGTCGCCGATTTCACGATTGTTGGTCCCGCATCGGTGATGAACTTCGAGGGCCTCATATCAGCTGTCTTCATCGCGCTGACGATATTCCTGGCGCTTAACGAACGTATTTGGATTCACGCAACAGCGTTGGCCATGACTCTCTCATATTTTATGTTCCTCGCTTTCCAGCCGTTAGAGAATTGGTTGTCGCGAATCAATGCGTAAACAACAGCCATCACCATGCCGCAATGACCTATAAAGAATTCACGCCAGCACTTGGCTACGCGTTTCTAACGCCATTGTACGACCTCGCCATTGCCTTGCTAACCCGTGAGCAGGTTTGGCGAAGCGCCTTGGTCAATCAGGTCAAGCTGATGCCGGATGACCGGATTATTGATGTTGGTTGTGGAACTGGTGCCCTCGCTATTCGCCTAAAATCGACAGTGCCGAGCTGTGAAATTATTGGTCTCGACCCGGATCCCGGTGTTCTTCTTAGAGCGCGCAAGAAGGCCACGAAACGAGGCGTGGACGTGAATTGGAAACAAGGATTTCTTACGCCCGAGATCGCAAACGACATTGGCACGGTATCGAAAATAGTCTCGAGCCTGGTCTTCCATCAAACACCGATTCGTGAGAAAGCGAGGATTCTGTCGGCGATGAGCGAGATACTGCAACCCGGCGGGACTCTTCACATCGCGGATTATGGTCTACAGCGAACGAAGTTGACGAGGATGCTGTTCCGCGGGACTGTTCAAACTTTAGATGGCATTGATGATACTCAACCGAACGCTGACGGTTGTCTTCCGGGCTTAATCGAGTCTGCGGGGTTTCAAGACGTCGAAGAGCGTAGCGTAATATCAACGCTAACAGGTTCTATTTCCCTCTATTATGCGACCAATCCCACTAGGTAAAAGGCAGGTTGTGGCTGGCTTCTTTCTATCGCGATGCCGGACTGATTGACTGCAGATACTCGAGGTTCTGACTGGCCTCTGATTCCGGCATCCACTGCGGTGCTTTGCCGCGCATCCGACTAATCGTGTGACTCCAGAACTCAGCGGCATCCGTGCCCTCACCAAGTATGCCAAATACACGCTCAAGGGAATGACATGCAGAGCATCGGACTGCAAAAATCTTTTTGGGTGTCGCTTCGACATTGTCTACAAGATTGTCACGAAACATGGCTATCGTCATCTGTCGAGCTAGAGGCGATTGACTCTCCAGGGTGTTGCAATATCGACGAAAATATCTTGCGGGAATCTTGCGTGATTGAGTCGCGCTCTTGACGAGCCAGACAGTTTTTGTAGATTTTCTAATACGTACAGATCCTCACCATCTGCTCTCGCATACAGAGCGACCGGTAAGCCCACCAGAAGTATCGCCCGCTCACGGAGCGGCGACCTCTGACAAGTACCATCAGTCCGTGCCCGATACGATTCGGATGTAAGAAAAGTAGATCCTGAATAGTTGCGTGATTTCTAAAAAATCCACATTAACGCTTGACTTGTATGCAGCACACACCTTTTAACCTATAGGTGAATCATAGGTACATGTCCTGATTACGCTTCACGCCGAAGGGCCTACAGTGTAGTAACGGTACTAGGTGAACAGGAAAGAAACACTTGAATTCATTGGCCACAAATCGACAACGACAAATTCCATGGGCGCGGCGCGCCTTGGGTATTTTTGTCGTGATGTGGCTGAACTTGGTTCTGCAACCTTGCGCAATGGCGTTCGGCAACGATCACGAAGAGGATTGTCCGAATTGCCCGCCCTCTCACTCGCGGCAGCATGACGAGCATGAACTGACACCAAGTGACATGGCCGACAATGGCATGCCGTGTGCAAGTAGTGCTGCCGATTGCGGCATTCTTGATGAGTACAACTACGATGGGCGAACCGTCCAACTCAAAGTCAAAGACGCCCCGATCGATTTACCCGTCGCGGTGCAATCCTTCGCCGTGTTGGTGCCTAACGCCGAGCCGGTGGGTCAGACGTACACACGCCAAATACAACGTCACCCGCCTGGACCCCCACAACGCCTCAACAAGCTTTATTGCGTCTATCTGAAATAGCGATCTCTTCGTTTTAAACCGTTTTTTTTCTCGGTGACTAACGAAGGAGATCGTCTTGATGTCGTCTTTCTGTGGGGCAACGACCCACGATAAATTATTTGCTGGATTACGCCGGCACGCCGTTCGCACGTTGTGCGCCGCTGTGCTGATGGCGGGGCTGATTGTTGCTTTGCCGACCCAGGCACAACAGCGTGTGCCGCTAACGCTCATGGAAGCGGAAGATCGAGCGCTCGATATGGAGCCCGGACAAGCCGCATTCGAGGCGCGCGCGGAAGCACTCGAAGAGCAATCGGTCGCCGTAGGTCAACTGCCTGATCCCAAGCTTCGCATGGGCCTCGCGAATTTCCCGCTGGAGTCCGGCGGATTCTCAACTGAGGGCATGACTCAGTCCCAGCTCGGAGTTCGCCAGTCGTTTCCGCCTGGTAAAACTCGCGCGGTGAGCACGCAGCAGTTCCAGTCGCTTGCGGCTGAAATGACGGAGAACGCCGACGCTCGAGGCCGAGACGTTCTTACGTCAGTTCGTACCGCTTGGCTTGAAACTTACTACTGGGAGCGGGCGCACAGCATCGTTTCCGAGTCACGGCCATTCTTCAGCGATTTGGTCACGGTCACTCGCTCGCTGTATGCGGTCGGCAGCAAAGATCAGCAAGACGTGTTGCGAGCGGAACTTGAACTCAGTCGCCTCGACGATCGGCTCATCGACATCAATAAGCAACGCGCTCGAGCGCGTGCAGCGTTATCGGAGTGGGTGGGCAGCGAGTCCAGCCGGTCGATTGCTGAGAATTTACCCGCCTGGGAGCAGGTGCCGGCGCTGGAAGTGTTGCATTCGGAACTGCTGACGCATCCGGCGCTTAAAGCCGCCGATGCACGCATTGACGCACGAGGCGCAGGTATCGATCTGGCCAAAGAGCATTACAAGCCCGGTTGGGCACTGGACCTTGGCTACGGTTATCGCGACGGGTCGCTGCCAACCGGCAGTCCACGTTCAGATTTCGTCAGTCTCTCCGTCACCGTTGACTTGCCGTTGTTTCGCAAGAACCGCCAAGACCGCAACCTGGCGGCGGCCTTGAGCGAGCGCCGCGCGGCGAACGAATCCAAAGACGAATTGCTGCGCCGGCTGGCCAGTCAACTCGATGCTGAGTACGCCCGCTGGCAAAACGATTCGCGTCGCGTGGCTCTCTACGAGCGACTGATTCTGACCCAGGCCGAGGATCAGGCAAACGCCTCGCTGCTCGCCTACCAAAGCGAGGCTGGTGATTTCGCCGATGTGATGCGGGGCTTTATCGACAACCTCAATACCCGCCTCGATCACGTTCGACTGCAAATCGACCGCGCACAAAGTTACGCGGTACTCGCCAACCTCGGAGGCTTACCCCGATGAAAAAAATTCTATTGATGTCCGCCACCTTGGTGGCCGTCCTCGTTGTTGGTGTAACGATTGGTCGTTGGTGGTCAGTCGATAGTGACATGACTGGTGCGTCCGACAACGGCGAACGCGAAGTGCTCTATTACAAGGCGCCGATGGACCCCAATTACCGCGGCGATAGCCCCGGCAAATCGCCCATGGGCATGGATCTGGTACCGGTCTACGCCGATGAAGCGGCAGGTACGGATCCGAGCGTTGTCACGATCGATTCGAAAATCATCAACAACTTAGGCGTACGTACCGCCGCCGTGGCGCAAAGCGCACTATCTCGACGAATTGAAACCGTCGGGTATGTCGGTTACGACGAGGATACCTTGCATCAGATCAATAGCCGCGTTGATGGCTGGATTGAAAAACTGACGATCAAAGCGACGGGTGATCCGGTGAAGCGCGGTCAAACATTGTTCGAGTTGTATTCCCCGACGTTAGTCAATGCGCAAGAGGAATATCTCGCTGCCTTACAAAGCCGCAACACGGCCTTGCACAAAGCGTCACGCGTACGTCTCGCGGCATTGGGTGTTACCGCCAGCGAAATAACACGGCTCGACAAAGAACGTTCCGTCAGTCAGCGAATCCGCGTTTACGCAGAAGCCGATGGTGTGGTCGCACATCTCGGCGTGCGCGAAGGGGTGTATATCACGCCGTCGACAGAAGTCATGTCGATTGCCGATCTTGATCGTGTGTGGGTATTAGCTGAAGTTTTCGAGCGTCAGGCGGCGTGGGTCCAACAAGGCCAAAAAGCCGAGGTGGTACTCGACTACCTGCCAGGAAAACATTGGGAGGGCACGGTCGACTACGTCTACCCCGAACTGGATGCAACAACGCGCACCCTGAGAGTACGTTTGCGCTTTGACAACCCGGCAGACGTATTGCGCCCCAACATGTTTGCGCGCGTCACGATCCTCGGGACTGAAACCGAACCCGTTATGCATGTACCGCAAGAGGCGTTGATACGGGGTGGTTCAGTCGATCGCGTGGTATTGGCCTTAGGTGATGGTCGGTTTCGCTCACAGCCGGTGGAAGTGGGCATCGAAGCGGGCGATCGCATTGAGATTCGATCGGGTATTTCAGCCGGAGATCGTGTTGTGACCTCGGGTCAATTTCTGATCGATTCCGAATCAAACATCGACACTGCGTTGGCGCGAATGGAGGACGTCGGTGACGAACTATCAATCCCGGCTGATCACGCAGAACAAACGATGCCGATGGATGAAGCTGAGCCGCACGACATGGAGATGCCGGAATGATCGCCGGGCTTATCCGATGGTCGATTAACAATCGCTTTCTAGTGTTGTTAGCGACGGCGTTTCTTATCGCGTGGGGCGTCTATTCGCTCCGGCAAACACCAGTCGATGCGCTCCCGGACCTGTCGGATGTGCAGGTCATCATCAAGACCTCATTTGCGGGACAAGCCCCGCAAGTAGTTGAGGATCAAGTTACCTATCCGCTGACGACAGCGATGTTATCGGTGCCTAAGGCGGTGACGGTGCGGGGCTATTCGTTTTTTGGCGACTCCTACGTCTACATCATTTTCGAAGACGGCACCGATCTGTACTGGGCACGCTCGCGTGTGTTGGAGTACTTGAGCCAAGTTGCGGGACAACTCCCCGACAACGCCAAACCTGCACTTGGTCCAGATGCCACGGGTGTGGGTTGGGTGTACGAGTATGCGCTGGTCGATCGTACCGGCCAGCACGACCTATCACAGCTACGCAGCTTGCAAGACTGGTTTTTGAAATACGAATTGCAAACGGTGCCGGGCGTCGCCGAAGTTGCCACCATCGGCGGCATGGTGCGCCAGTACCAGGTCGTGGTGGACCCAGATAAATTGCGCGCCTTCGGTATCCCCTTGGCGAAGGTAAGGATGGCTATTCAATCGGGTAACCAGGAGACCGGTGGTTCGGTAGTCGAGATGGGCGAGGCGGAGTACATGATCCGCGCTACCGGGTATCTACAGAGCCTTGAGGACATCGCCGCCGTGCCACTCGGTGTGGATGCTAACGGTACGCCGGTTGTAGTTTCCGATATCGCCGAGTTGCGATTGGGCCCGCAATTGCGTCGAGGCATTGCCGAACTCAATGGTGAAGGAGAAGTGGTCGGCGCCGTGATTGTGATGCGCTGGGGCGAGAATGCTTCGAAGACCATTGATGCGGTGAAGGAACGTCTAGCCGAGCTCGGGCGTAGCCTCCCGGACGGCGTGGAAATTGTGACGACCTACGATCGATCCGCATTGATTGAACGCGCGGTAGAAACGTTACAGGGCAAGTTGTTAGAAGAATTTTTGGTCGTGGCGTTGGTCTGCGCAGTGTTTCTCTTTCATCTGCGTTCTGCCGCCGTGATCATCTTGAGTTTACCCGTGGGCATTCTCGTGGCGTTCATTGTGATGAATCTGCAGGGTCTGAACGCCAACATCATGTCCTTAGGCGGCATTGCGATCGCGATCGGTGCGATGGTCGATGCCGCCATCGTTATGATCGAGAACGTGCACAAACACATTGAGCACGAACCGCTTACCGATGAGAACCGTTGGCGCATCATGTCCGATGCTGCAAGTGAAGTGGGACCACCGCTGTTCTTCTCATTGCTGATCATCACACTGAGTTTCTTACCGGTATTTACGCTCGAGGCGCAGGAAGGGCGCTTATTTGCACCACTCGCGTTTACCAAGACCTACGCTATGGCTGCCTCCGCGATCCTTTCTGTCACCTTGGTTCCGGTACTCATGGGCTACTTCATTCGCGGCAAGATCACGCCGGAACACAAGAACCCACTCAATCGAGGGCTCATCGCTGCGTACCGGCCGGTGATCAACGCGGTCATTCTATTTCCGAAGGCCACGCTGGTCGCCGCGGCACTGATCCTCGTCATCGGTTTGTGGCCGGCAACACAACTCGGTTCGGAGTTCATGCCGCCCCTCGACGAAGGGGATTTGATGTACATGCCAACAACGTATCCCGGAGTCTCAATCGATAAGGCGCGAGAGATTTTGCAGCAGACCGATCGCATGATCCGCACCGTTCCAGAAGTAAAGAGTGTGTTCGGTAAAATCGGCCGTGCTGAAACCGCGACCGATCCTGCGCCGCTGACCATGATTGAAACAGTCATTCAGTTGAAGCCGCATGAGGAATGGCGCGAGGGCATGACGGCGGAGGGTTTGCGCGCAGAGTTCGATCGCATCGTCAAATACCCGGGGCTCACCAATGCGTGGGTCATGCCCATCAAAACCCGTATCGACATGTTGGCGACCGGCATCAAGACACCGGTGGGGATCAAAGTCTCCGGTCCTGATCTCAGTGTGATTCAGCGTATTGGTAAGGATCTGGAGCGCGTACTCGCGGACGTGCCAGGCACTGCGTCAGTCTATTCTGAGCGGGTTGCCGGCGGGCGCTATGTCGATGTGGATATCGATCGCAAGCGTGCGTCGCGTTATGGGCTGAACATCAACGATGTACAAGACATTGTGCGCACCGCCATCGGCGGCATGAATGTGACACAAACGGTCGAAGGACTTGAGCGTTATCCCGTTAACCTCCGCTATCCGCAACGCGTGCGGGATTCTCTTGAGCAGTTACAGCTCTTGCCCATCGTGACGCCGCAGGGTGCCCGAATCGCATTGGCCGATGTGGCGGATGTCAAAGTGGTCGACGGACCACCGATCATCAAGAGTGAGAATGCACGGCTGAATGGCTGGAGCTACGTCGACATCACCGGCCGCGATCTTGGTTCCTACGTCGCCGAGGCCCAACGCACCGTTAGCGATCTGATAGACCTACCGGCCGGTTATTCACTCGCGTGGTCCGGTCAATACGAATACATGGTCCGGGCGAAAGAACGCTTGTCGTTGGTAGGGCCGGTAACGCTCGCGATCATCGTGTTGTTGCTGTTCCTGAATTTCCAACGTTTCGCCGAGGTCGCGATCATCATGGGCACTTTACCGATGGCTTTGATCGGTGGCTTTTGGTTGCTGTATCTGCTCGGTTACGACATGTCCGTCGCCGTCGGCGTCGGCTTCATTGCGTTGTCGGGCGTTGCCGTGGAGATCGGCGTGGTGATGCTGGTGTACTTGAATCAAGCGATACGTCAGCACATCGCAACCGCTAAATCCGAGGGCCGTGCCCTTACGTTGGCCGATGTGCAACAAGCAGTGATCGACGGCGCGCTCCTGCGGGTACGCCCAATCATGATGACGGTTGCCGCCATCATTGCTGGCCTGCTACCGATCATGCTGGGGGGCGGCACCGGTTCCGAGGTCATGCGGCGCATTGCCGCGCCGATGGTGGGTGGCATGGTCAGCGCCACCGTTCTGACACTGATTGTTATTCCCGCTCTCTTTCTACTGTGGCGGAGTCACTCGTTGGCGAGTGGCCCCGCTGAAAAACCGGGTGCCGATGCACTCAAGACTACTTAAGGAGATTCGAATGAAAACTCAATACAGACGAAGAGCCATTACGGCGTCGTTCGCCGTTCTGCTTCTTCTAAGTACACCGGTGATTGCGCAAAGCGACGCGAGTCGCATTGATGAACTGGAAGCAAAAGCCAACGAAATGGCACGGGAGTTGTCGGAACTGCGCGCAGAACTCGATGCGGCAAAGCAAAGTAAAACCGCGGAGGGTTTGCAGTCGCTTCACGACGAAACTACGGCCGCCCGCCAGGCGGCGCAACGGGCTGAACTTGCGGCAATCGAATGGAAAGATGTGACATCAGTGACACACATATCTGGGTACGCATCTGCCGATTTCGTAAGTCAAGAAAACGGCAGTGATGCGTTCATCGCTAACTTCAACCCTATGTTTCACTTTTTATATGGCAACAAGATTCTGTGGGAAGCGGAACTTGAGGTCGAGGTTGAAGAAAACGGCAATACGGAAATCGGTCTCGAGTACACGACGGTCGATCTCTTTTTGAATGACAAACTGACACTGGTGGCTGGCAAGTTCTTAAGTCCGGTCGGCCAATTTAGGCAGAATTTGCATCCGTCCTGGATCAACAAACTACCGTCGGCGCCTCCCGGTTTCGGGCACGACGGTGCCGCGCCTATTTCGGAAGTTGGCTTACAGCTTCGCGGTGTCGCGCCGGTCGGTGCGAACAGCCGATTTACGTATGCCGCTTATGTCGGCAATGGTCCTAAGCTCGAAGGCGAAGACGGAGAGATTCACGCCATTGAAGCCGAAGGCTTTGGCGGTGATCCCGACGATGAAAAAGTGTTTGGTGGGCGCGTCGCGTTTCTACCCATTCCGAGACTTGAAATTGCCATTTCAGGTGCCTTCGGTGATGCCGCCGTAGTTGAGAATGACGAAGTGGACATCAACGGCGACCCGGCACGCGATTACACGGTTCTCGGCTTCGATGCGAGCTATCGCTGGAGCGATTTCGATTTCCGAGGCGAATACGTGATGCAGGAAGTCGACGATCTTGCATCGAGCGTCGCGCCACAAGGTGGAAAGTGGGAAACCTGGTACGCACAAAGTGCCTATCGATTTGGTGAGGACAAATGGGAAGGTGTAGTTCGCTACACCGATTTCGATTCACCTCATTCCGATGATTCCCAAGAGCAATGGGCGTTCGGCGTCAACTATCTGATCACACCCAGTGCCATGGTTAAGTTCGGCTACGAAGCCAATACCGGACTGGCGGGTGAAACAACCGATGATGATCGCTGGGTCGCACAGATTGCCTACGGCTACTAATTAAAGGAGATCGAAAATGAAAACGTTAATTATCTTGATCGCACTTGTTGGATTAGTGTTCGGCGTCGGTGCGATGTTCTCACCAAGCGGAGCTCAGGCTGAGGAAACTACTCCGATTGCGCAAAGCGATCCCATGCAGTTTGCCAGGGGCGCCAAGGCCTGGGCAGACACATGCGCGAGGTGTCACAACATGCGTGACGCCAAATCGTTGCGTGATGATCAATGGCGACCCGCAATCGCCCACATGCGTGTGCGTGCCGGCTTAACGGGGAAGGAGGCAGACGATGTTTTGGCGTTCCTACAACAAAGCAATTAGCGGTCGTTGGATTGTGGCAATAGCGGCGCTGATGACACCACTCGTTTCGATGGCCGATGGCATTACACCGTCAGCCGGCGTCGAGGCTGGCAAAGCAGTGTATTCGCAAACGTGTTTTGCCTGTCACGGCAACAATGGAAAGGGCGCGATACCAGGTGTAAGCGATCTCACTAAGGCAGATGGTCCGCTATCGAAGCCGGATGAGGTGCTCATCAAAAGTATTGCGGATGGTGTAGCGACACCGGGAGCCGTTCTAACGATGCCGGCCAAAGGCGGCAATCCGGCTTTAACAGAGGCCGACATCGCAGCGGTACTTGAGTATTTGCGGGCGACGTTCGGCCAGTGATGCCCACATCTGCACCCAGATAAAAGAGGAGAACGTTATGCAAGTGAGTGAGCTGGCCAAAGAAGCCCGAGTGCCCGCACACGTGGTCCGTTACTACACGAAGCTCAAATTGTTGAGTCCCACTCGCGATCCGAATAATCGGTACCGACACTACGGTGCCTCCGATGTGCATCGTGTGAAGTTTATTCGGCGTGCGAAATGGTTGGGGTTCACGTTGGCAGATGTGCGCGCCATTCTCCGCGACGCCGACAGTGGCGAGTCCGCTTGTCCAAAAGCACGTGCGTTAATCGAGCGGCGGTTGACCGAACATGGTGAGCGCATACAGGCGCTCTTGAAGCTGCATCGCCGGATGACAGAGGCAATTGAGGTGTGGAAAACGATGCCAGACGATACGCCGAATGGCGATTCACTCTGCCATCTCATCGAACGTGTTATTTCGCTCGATGACGGAGACAGCCATTCGACAATAGACGTAAGCCAGATTCTCGATCAAGGAGGTGAACAATGGAATGGTTAGGTGCAAATTGGTTCTTTATTTTTTTGCTGGTGTGTTGCGTCGGAATGCATTTGTTCGGACACAGCCATCACAGCAATCACTCGTCCGACGTAAATCATAAAGATCACTAGGAGAAAGATATGCTAAATCTCAAGGTAGTGTGTTGGTCGTTGGCCCTAGCAACGGCCGTTTCGTTTATTGTGTGCGTTGCGTGGGGCTTGGTCACGCCCGAGAGTCTGCACATGCATGCGTTTCTAGAGCAAATTCTGCCGGCGTTCAAATGGTTGACGTGGTGGGGGTTTCTACTCGGATTGGTCGAGAGTTTTCTATACGGCATCTATGCTGGACTCGTCTATGTACCGATCCATAACATGTTGATGCGACGCTGGGGCAGCCCAGCGACCGGTACCGCAACTCGCTAGGTTGATGCCGGAGACCGTTCGTTATGTTCGATCGCTATTCGCTGGTTCTGCTTGGCGTGAGCATGGTTCTTTTGATCGTGTTGCTGCGCCCGGCGTTTCTGCGCGGCCGTATCTGGCGCGCAACTGTGACGCCGTTGGCGTCGATTATTGGCAGCGGATTCCTGGTCATTGCGCCGTTACTGCATGGGCTGGCCGGTCGATGGTCGTTATTCGCGATTGCTGTGTTGGTGCTTGTTGCCTTCAGCGTCGGCGGTGTCATTCGTGCCAACATCCGTTATGAGGCGGTCGTCCAAAACTACCCTCTGGCTTACCGGGTCGATCGCGCATCGTCTTTTTTACTGGGTATCGCGTACGTCATTTCGGTCGCCTTCTACGTGGCGTTGCTGGCGGCATTCTCGCTTAACGCGTTTGGGCTTAAGTCGCCCGAGACGATTCGATGGTTTGCCAGCGCCATTCTTGTCGCGCTTGCTGCGGTGGGTTGGATGCGCGGGCTTGACGGTTACGAGGGTCTTGAGGCGACATCAGTCTCCATCAAGTTGGCGATCATCGGCGGATTATTGCTCAGCTTGGCCCTCTTTGGTGCCACTGAATCGGTGCCGTACTTTCAGCACGAATCAATTGTTGAGGGCACCCTGTTGAAGCGGGCACAGGTATTGGGCGGACTGCTGATGGTCGCACAAGGATTTGAGACGTCACGCTATCTGGGCGATACCTACGATACCGAGACTCGCGTTCGAACGATGCGAAATGCACAGTGGATCTCCGGCGCCATCTACTTCGCGTTTATCGGTCTGACGTGTCCGCTTTTCTTTTTATATCCGTTGGAAAGCTTCGATGAAACCGGCGTAAGTCTGGTGCTGGGTAATGTCATCGTGCTGGCACCTTTGCTGCTGTTGATCGCGGCCGCAGCAAGTCAGTTTAGTGCGGCGATCGCCGACATTGTTGGGGCCAGCGGTTTGGTGCGAGAAACATTGGGTAAGGCTTTGTCGGTGCGCACGGCGTATCTGTGGGTTATCGGTGTATCTCTGATATTGATTTGGACGTTAGACGTTTTTGAAATCATCACCTGGGCGTCACGTGGTTTTGCGGCGTACTACGCACTGCAAACGGTGTTGTTGTTAATCGTGTTGAGACGGGACCGCAATGCGGCGAAACGGCTGCCACGGATCGCCGGCGCCTGCCTGTTATTCGCAGTACTGGCCTTCGTGGTCGTTGCCGCTCGGTCACCGCACTAGGAAATGATGCCCGTGTTGCCGCCAAGAAGTCGGTTAGCTTGAGGAAACAAGCAATGAACGAAGAAAGAAATACAACGAAGTGGACGTGCCCGATGCACCCTGACGTGCAATCCGATCAACCGGGCGACTGCCCGAAGTGCGGGATGGCGCTGGAACGTGACGCCATCGTGCCACCGATACGTCAGTACACCTGCCCGATGCACCCTGAGGTTATCCAGGATGAACCGGGAAGTTGCCCCATCTGTGGCATGGCACTTGAGGCCATGATGGTCAGCGAAGAAGAAGACACCGGCGAACTCGATGACATGGCGCGGCGATTCTGGGTCAGTGCGGCGTTGTCAATGCCTCTCTTCATCTATGCCATGGGCGACCTCATTCCCGGACGACCGCTTGACGAGTTACTACCGACCGCGTGGCGACAATGGGGACAATTCGCGCTCGCGGCTCCTGTTGTTCTATGGGGAGGCTGGCCATTTTTTGTCCGTGGTTGGCGCTCAGTTCGTACGCTGAATCTCAACATGTTCACCCTAATCGCGCTGGGTGTTGGGGTCGCATTTGTATATTCACTTGTGGCGACTGTCGCACCGAGCGTGTTTCCTGAAACGTTTCGAAACGCGGCCGGTGAAGTTGCTGTTTACTACGAGGCAGCGGCGGTAATCACGACCTTGGTGCTGCTCGGCCAGGTGCTGGAACTGAAGGCACGCAGTCAGACCTCCGGTGCAATACGTGCGTTGCTCGAACTAGCACCGCCCAGTGCGAACCGGCTTCGTACCGACGGTAGCGAAGAGGACGTGTCCCTGGACGTATTGGCCGAGGGCGATCGCTTAAGAGTACGTCCCGGTGAAAAAGTGCCTGTCGATGGTGAACTCGAGAGCGGACACAGCGCGGTGGATGAGTCCATGATTAGCGGCGAGCCCATCCCCGTCGAGAAACACGCCGGTGATGCTGTGATTGGGGGAACGGTCAACGGTACGGGCAGCTTTGTGATGATCGTCACGCAAACCGGTGACAATACCTTGCTCTCTCAAATTGTGCGCATGGTGACAGAGGCGCAACGCAGTCGTGCGCCTATCCAACGTTTGGCTGACTTGGTAGCGGCGTGGTTTGTACCCGCGGTCGTTGTTGCCGCCATCCTAACGTTTGTGGTCTGGGCGATGTTTGGTCCCGAACCGGCAATGGCGTACGCGGTTGTGAATGCCGTGGCGGTCCTCATCATTGCGTGCCCGTGTGCCTTGGGGCTCGCCACTCCGATGTCCATCATGGTCGGCACCGGCAAGGGCGCACAAAACGGTATTTTGATTAAGAATGCCGAAGCGCTGGAGACGTTGGAAAAAGTCGATACCATCGTGGTCGACAAAACCGGTACGCTGACAGAAGGTCGACCGGCGCTGGTGATGATTGAGCCAACCGAGTCATTCGAAGAGAATCAGTTGTTGGGTTTAACCGCATCGGTAGAGGCCGTAAGCGAGCATCCTTTAGCACAGGCGATTGTCGCCGAAGCGGAAAACCGCGCTATTCCAATAGCACCCGTGACCGATTTCAATTCAATCACCGGCGAAGGCGTGCAGGCCCGTATCGGCGACCAGGTTGTGGCCATCGGTAACGAGAAACTCATGCGGCGTTTGGGTGCATTCGATTCAGCGCTATCAAAACCGGCGGAAGGTTACCGCGCCGATGGTCAGACGGTTATGTTTGTCGCCGTCGAAGGCCAAGCGGCTGGTTTGATCGGTGTGGCCGACCCGATCAAGGCCACAACACCACAAGCCATTGAACAATTGCACGCGGCCGGGCTTAAAGTCGTCATGCTGACCGGTGATAGTCAGGGAACCGCGAACGCGGTCGCCAAAAAAATTGGAATCGACGATGTGCATGCGGACGTATCGCCGGAGGACAAGAACCGCATTGTGCGCGAATTACAAGAAGCCGGCGCGACGGTGGCGATGGCCGGTGATGGCATCAATGACGCACCCGCACTGGCGCAGGCTGACGTCGGCATTGCCATGGGTACCGGCACCGACGTTGCCATGGAAAGCGCGGGCGTAACTCTTGTGCGTGGCGATCTACTTGGCGTCGTTAGAGCGCGGTCACTCAGTCAGGCGACCATGCGCAACATTCGGCAAAATCTTTTTTTCGCGTTCGCCTACAACACGGCAGGTATCCCGCTGGCGGCCGGTGTGCTGTATCCGTTCTTCGGTTTGCTATTGAGCCCAATGATCGCAGCCGCCGCCATGAGTTTGAGCTCGGTATCGGTGATCGGCAATGCGTTGCGATTGCGCCGATTGCAGCTATAGCGTTAACAGCGCATCTAAGTGAGTGAGTACAACGCATGAAGACTGATGACTACAAAGTTGGCAGTTTGACCCTGACCTCGGCTGTCGCCATGGGTACCGGTGTGATGATCGGCGCCGGCATTTTTGCCCTGACCGGTCAGGTTGCGGAGTTCGCCGGCCGATTGTTTCCACTGGCCTTTCTCATTGCCGCAATCATCAGTGGATTCAGTGCCTATACCTATATCAAGGTAACGAGTAAATACCCCTCGGCCGGTGGCGTCGCGATGATCCTTGAAAAATCCTACGGCCATACCGTGATGACGGGTGCGAGTGCGTTGCTAATGGTGTCATCAATGATCATCAACGAGAGTTTGGTGGCCCGAACTTTCGGCAGTTACACGCTGCAATTGTTCGATGTCGATAATCCCAGCTTGCTGACGCCGATACTCGCCGTTGGGCTGATTCTGGTTGCCTTTTTGATCAATTTGTCGGGCAACAAACTGATCGGCGCGATTTCGAAAATCACGGCCGTAATCAAGATCGGCGGAATCCTCGCCTTTGGGGGCGTCGCCCTTTGGGCGGCCGGGTTCACCTTTCAACCCGCCACCGGTGGTGTTTCCGAGGACCCTTCGATGAGTGGATTCTTGGCAGGCGTCGCCTTGGCAATTCTTGCTTACAAGGGATTCACAACGATCACCAACAGCGGCGGTGAGGTTGTCGAACCGCACAAGAACGTCGGTCGCGCAATCATGATCTCGCTCGGTCTTTGTGTGGTCGTCTATCTGTTGGTTGCGCTCGGCGTTGGTGCGACCCTCAGTGTCGATGAGATCGTTGCGGCTAAAGATTACTCGTTGGCGGAGGCGGCTCGCCCGGCGCTCGGCGAGACGGGCGTTGTCTTAACCGTCGTGATCGCCATCGTCGCGACGGCGTCCGGGCTTCTCGCTAGTGTGTTTGCGGTATCGCGCATGTTGGCCATGCTGACGGATATGAATATTATTCCGCATCGACACTTTGGCATGCCCGGCGGCATTCAAAAACATACGCTGGTATATACGGTTGTTCTGGCAGCATTGCTGGCGGCCTTTTTCGATCTCAGTCGCATCGCCTCGCTCGGCGCAATTTTCTATTTGGTGATGGACATCGCTGTCCACTGGGGCGTGCTGCGGCACCTGCGTGCCGATGTGGGGGCAAAAGCCTGGGTGTTGATCAGCGCGATCACACTGGACGCGGCCGTGCTGTCGGCATTCCTGATCATCAAGGGGACTTCGGATCCGTTCATTCTGATAGTGGCCGCGATCGGCATCGCCGCGGTGTTCGGGTTCGAAAGTCTGTTCTTACGACGACATCGAAACGGGCCCTCCGATGGTGAGGCCGCAGAGCATGATCATTAGATGGCAAAGAGTTTGATGACCAGTGAACACGATTCAAACCAAGGATTGGCTATTGGGAAACATCGACGGTTGGCTTTTGTGATCGATGACGCTTAAGAAATCGAAAATCAGCGCAATTTTACTAACGTAGCGTCAGCAAGCCTGCACCGGGTACGACGAAAATATCAGTTCCGCGAAATCACGATCGAATTTTGCGCGCAGAAATTTTCCGGCACTCGTTAATAGCAAAAAGACCGACTTTCCCGTAGTCCTGTTTTTAACGGCAATCAGAAAATACAAAGGCGTAGAATGACAGGTCATCGGGTTGTTCCCATCCACCCAACTTTCGTCCAGGGATTGTCCGGCGACAGGCGTTTCCTTTTTGACGAATGACGAAACGATATCGCTTCCCCGAACAATAGCCTGATCTTTGGTCAGCACATGATCATGGCCGGGGTGAGCGACTGCATCGTTCATTGCAAAATATTGGCCAACCATCAGCATTGCTATGAGTACAATTTGAATCTGTTTCATTAAATTGGTGGCCATTCGAAGTTTGGTTGGTCGTATTTCATAACAGGCGATTGCGAAATTGCATAATAAAAAATTGCCTGGTACTCAAGAAAAGATCAAATGAGCGAGGTGCAATCGACGGCTGTTTTTCCGTCATTGAGAAATGCGTTCTGATTATCGAGTCAGTTCGCGTAGAACACAAACTTTTTACACTTCGGGATTAGGGCCCGAGGATAATGACCCAATTGAAAGCGGGTTCGGTCCGGGCGAATAGTCAGTTGCTTACGTCCCGACCAGCAGGCGTTGGTTGTAGTGTCGGCGGTTGCTGGACAGCCGCTGATCTACCAGTCGTTTTCTCCAGACCCTGATAATTGTACTGTACCGCCGAAACGGCTAGGCTTACGGCAATGAAATTTGTGCACAAATACGTAGCTTACCTTCTGATAGTGGTCTTGCCGCTCTCGTCTTGGGCGAGCACCGAAGTACCATGCGCACAAATTGCTGGTACCAAAACGGCCATTGAGACCGCCATGGCCAACACACACGCCGATCATCATGCCACCGCTTCGGCCGCTAATGAATCGGCTGATGTGTCGCCCAGGCATGCGGCGCATTATGCTGCTGCTGGCGGAAACCCTGATTCCGGTGCGGCCGAATGCCCTTGCTGTGACGACTGCGAAACCGCCTGTGTGGTATCGACCTGCAGTCCGGTCGCGCTGACCACGCCGTCCCTCCCGATTGCCTTCGGCGGGGCCGATAAACACTTGCCGAGTGCGGATGCCTTTCGCAACGGACCCCCACCGCACGTTCTTTTTCGACCCCCCATCCTCTCTGTCTAAATAATCCTTACCGCCGTGCGCGGTTGCTTCGCCACGCGTAATGATTGGCGACAATTTCGTGTCTTTGCGGTACCCGCGTGCCATGCCTATGCAACGCACGCATGCTCGACCACGACAGAGAACGTTATGAAAACACTCACTAAACTGCTCATCGCGGCAGCACTTGTTGCGATTGGAGCGATTGGTTTCGCTTATTCCGGCCTTTACGACATACGTGCCAGTTCGCCACACAGCGGACCGGTTAGCTGGCTGTTATCAACTACCTCGCATGCGTCGATAGAGCGTCAGGCCAAGGACGTCAGCGTCCCGGACCTGAGCGACACCGCGCTTGCGCAGGCCGGCGTTAACGACTTTGATGCTATGTGTGCCGGCTGTCACGGTGCGCCGGGAAAAAATCCGGAAGCGATGGGGCAAGGCCTGAATCCACCGGCGCCAGATCTCGTCGAGTCCGCTGCGCAGATGAATCCCGCCGAATTGTTTTGGGTCACCAAATACGGCATCAAGATGACGGGCATGCCCGCTTGGGGCGCGACTCACGACGACGATGCGCTGTGGCCTGTGGTGGCGTTTATGACCACGTTGCCGGATCTCGACGCAGAGGGATATCAAGCACTGCTCGCTAGCGCCACTGGCATGGGTCACCATGCAGACGACAGCGATGTCGGCGACACAACACCGGCGGATGGTGGAGATAACCATGAGCATGATGACGCCGCACCGGCGACGCCGGATCACCATGACGCACCCGATGCGCCGCCACACGATCATGATGAACCCGCGCCGGAAAGCGAAGAGGTGCCGCATGAGGACGGACACGATCATGAACACTGATCGGGCGACAACCGTTTCGTCAGACGGGAAACTTAACGCATGATTGATCGCCTTTTCAATCCGCAATTGTGCGCAGTCCTTGCGATGATCGTTCTGAGCGGCTGCGCAAACGTACCGGCCGATCTGGGCCGCGCTGACGTCGATAACCTGCTCAGCGAACGCGGACAAACCGTCGAGGCAAGCACGCGAACGCTGTTGGATACATTGACCGCAGCACCGTTGTCATCAGAGAGCGCAGTGCGAATTGCGCTGATGAACAACCCGCGCTTGCAATCAACGTACGCAACGTTGGGCTTTGGCGCCGCCGATGTCTACGCAGCTGGCCGGATTCGTAATCCTATTTTTACCGGCGCCATTTTGGACTCCAATGCCGCGGGTGAACGCGATCAAATCACGCTCGGACTAGTGACCTCATTTACGGACTTGATCACCTTGCGTGCACGCAAACGTCTATCCAGCGGGGCTTTCGCGGCGCTCAAACAATCGGTCGGCGCAGAAGCACTGACGGTGGCGGCAGAGACCGAGCGGGCTTATTACCACTACGTGGGTACACAGCAGGTGGCCGCGCTTCGTGCGCAGATTGCCAAAGCGGGCACACTATCGGCGGCCCTCGCGGAACGCTATCGGGATGCGGGCAACCTGACGCCGCGGGAGTTGGCGCTGGAGCGTGCCGCGGCATCCGCCGCGCGACTGGCAGCGCTGGAAGCAGACGCGGCAGCCGTTGGCGCGCGTACCGAATTGGCTGAGATGCTGGGCCTCTCCATGGGCGAGGATTGGAATGCGCCTGCTGCGTTGCGACTGCCCCTCGATGCGGAAGATGACATCAACACACTCCTCGCACTGGCGAAAAACTCTCGGCTCGATCTTGCAGCCGCACGCACCCGCGCCGATGTGCTGGCAGATCAATTGGGTGTAGTGAATTGGACGCGCTGGCTGGGCGAACTGGATGTTGGCATCGAACGCGAACGTGAAACCGATGGCGTCAAATTGACGGGGCCGACGGTGGACTGGGAAATACCCATCTTCAATCAACACAAGGACGCACTGTTGCGCGCCAATACTGACTTGCAGATCGCGATTAATGAAGTGCGCGAAACTGCCGTTGCGGTCGACAACGGTGTGCGACTGGCGTATGCCGATCTTCAAAATGCGCGCGCGCGGATCGCAGAGTATCGCACCGGGTTGATTCCGCAGCGCATCGAAACCGTCGCGCGTGCGCAAGAAGAGGTCAACTATATGTTGATCGGTATCTTCGAGCTCATTGCGCTTAAGCAAGATGAGTACGACGCCTACCAGGGGTATCTCGAAGCAATACGTGACTACTGGCTCGCACGTGTTGACTTGAGTTTGGCCACCGGCACGGCGTTGCCGAGCAGCGCCAGTATTCAGGAAGAACGAATTGACGTGGGGGAGTTTGTGCGCCCGGCTGGTGGCGGCATGGATCACTCAGGTCATGGTGGTATGGAGAGCGACATGCCCATGATGCAAAAAGAAAATGGTGCGAACGGAGGTATGGATCATTCGAGTCACGATGGTATGGAGAGCGACATGCCGATGACGGCGCCGGACAGCGGCGCAAGCGAAAATGTCGATCATTCGCAACACCTGATGCCGCCGAAGTGCAGCGACGATTCGAGTGAGTTAGAACACCGCGAGCAAGACGCGAAAGTCGAAAAGTCGGATCCCAAAAACAACGTTCACCAAGGCCACGACGAACAAGACGATGGAGGTGCACAGTGACATCACGACGCGATTTTTTAGGTTATACGAGCGCCGGTGCTGTTGCCGCCGCCGTCGGTCAGGTCAGTGGGAACGTGCAAGCCGAGGCAGCACCGCGCGCACCTACACCCAACCGCGACGATACTTACTTACCGACTCAAACATTGAACGGCTGGACGTTGCCGTACACAATGAAAAGCGGCGTAAAAGAGTTTCATCTTGTCGCCGAAGAGGTCGACCATGAATTTGCACCGGGCACTCGTGCCAAGTGCTGGGGTTACAACGGCTCGACACCGGGCCCCACCATTGAAGCGGTGGAGGGCGATCGCGTCCGCATTCTGGTGACCAACGGCCTCAAGGAACACACCACTATTCATTGGCATGGGTTGCTTTTGCCAAGCGGCATGGACGGAGTCGGTGGCCTTAACCAGCCACACATCCAGCCAGGTGAGACATTTGCCTACGAGTTCACGCTCAATCAACACGGCACGCATATGTATCACCCGCACGGTGACGAAATGGTGCAGATGGCGGTCGGCATGATGGGCATGTTTATCATCCATCCCAAGAACGGTGAAACCGTGCCCGTCGATCGTGACTACTGTTTCTTGATTCACAACTGGGCGTTACACCCCGGTACTTATCGCCCGGATCCAGCGGTGATGGTCGATTTCGATTTGTGGACTTTCAACAGCAAAGTGTTTCCCGCAATCGATCCGGTAGTCGCACGTACTGGCGATCGAGTGCGTGTGCGAATGGCGAACCTGTCAATGTGGAATCACCCGCTTCACATGCACGGCGTTCAGTACTGGGTTACAGGATCTGACGGCGGTCGCTGGCCAAAGAGTCAATGGCGTTCGGAAACAACCGAGATCGTCGGGGTCGGCCAAATTCGTGATATCGAGTTTGTTGCGGTGCCGGGCGACTGGGCATTTCATTGTCACATGGCGCACCACACGATGAACGCCATGGGACACGACATTCCGAATACCTTAGGCGTTGATCAAAGCGGAATCGATGCGGAGATCAAGAAGATTTTGCCGGGCTTCATGCCAATGGGGGAATTCGGCATGGCCGAGCATCAAGACCATACAGAAATGGGCCATATGACAGGACCGGAGAACACATTGCCAATGATGACCGGCAAAGGTCCCTACGGAAACATCGAGATGGGTGGCATGTTCACCACAGTAAAAGTTCGCGACAGTTTACGACGCGGCGACTATGGCGATCCGGGTTGGTACGAAGCGCCGAAAGGCACCGTCGCAGCCCGCATAAGCAGTGATCCTGACTTTGGCGATCCACCGCGCAAAAAAACGTAGGACATCGTGTTTGAGGTAAGCAAGAACGTTTGACTAGATAGCGGGTAGACGTATTCGTAAATGGGAGAATCGAAAATGAGCAAGTTACAGATTGAGTCAACAATCGACGGGGGTCGATACACAAGCTTACGGTTGACCGGAATCGGGGCAGTGTGGCGCACCGCAGTGGCGATCGTAAGTATCGCCTTGGCCGGCTGCTCGACCGTTACGGCATCGGCAACAGGCGATGCGGAAGCGCAGCTGATTAGCATTATCCAATCCGTCGAGAGGGGGTGGGAGCAGGCAGATGGCGCACCGTTTCACGAACACTTTTTGGATTTCGAAGGGGCGCGTTACGTAGAAGGCGGCGGACAAAATGAAGGTCTGAGCGATTTAATCGACCACCATGTCGTCCCGGAGGGCGATGCATTGAAGGACTTCAACCTCTCTTTTTCAAATATCGAAACGCACATTGAAGGCGCCTTTGCGTGGGCCATCGCGGATGTTGAGCTAACGGCGACACTTACCCGCGACGGTCGGCGTATTCATAATCGAGGTTACGAAACATTTCTATTTCGTTCCGTCGGAGGTCGGTGGAAGGTTGTGCATACCCACAGCTCATCACGTCCGGTCAAAAACGATGAGCAAGAGCCTTGAGCGATCAGGCCGCTGTTCGGGATCGCAATAGGTGCCGGTGGTAACACCGCCACTTCGCTTGCATAGATTCGCCGTGATGCAACTAGAACTTCGATTGAAGGTTTGCCGGTATTTCTCTTGTTTCGTTTTTGAATTCGCCGCGAGACGTTCCAACAAGTAAAAGGTGACCGTCGCTGTAAGCAGCGCTTGTCGCCCATGACGGCAAATCGCCAATGATCGTGTGCCATTTGTTGTTATCTCGAGCAACAAGGCGAGAGGAAGGTTGGCCTGGCAGCAGCAGTACAGAACTATTCTGGTGGTCAGTTGATACGGCTCGCGGAGACTGCCGGCTAATCCAGTCGCCCCGCTGCGACTCGTCAAACATTGGAATCGCGTTACGTGCCTCAAAGGAAGCGGTCATTATGAGCTTTTTGCCAGTCGAGCCATCGGGCCAGAGAACTTCATCACCTACCTGTATTGGGCCAGCCATCGGACATCCCGTCAGTTCCCAAAGAGGAGCGCTGATCGATACCGGTTGACTGAACTCGCCGTGGATCGAGCCGGAAACTGTATTTGGATCCCGAAAACCATCTGCTGTCGTATTGCGAAACGTAATTTTCAGGTCTTCGCCGTCCGCTTCAATAAAAGTACGACAACACCCACAGATTGATGGCGCCTGCTGAGCTGTCAGATTTTTTTCGGTCACTGACCCATTCGATACCATTGCATAGAACAGGTCTGCTGGCTCTTCTGCGAAATCCGTGGCAAAACGAGAATCAATCCAAACCGCATGCAGATCTTCAGCTGCGTCAAAACTGATTGCCGGAAACCCCCGATAGGCGGGTGCGCCTGATTGATCGAGGCGAATCGACGGTTGAAATGTTTTGCCGCCATCGCTACTGATTGCAGCACGTATTTGAGCTCGCGCGTCGGACCAGGCAACCGCGAACGTATCGCCCGCGCCAACGGCTGTCGCCGCGCGCGCGCCATCAAGAGCAACCGATTCGACTGTTTCTGGCTCGTCATTCACTTTAACCGGCGATCCGAACGAACCATCCGCTTGGCGTACGGCCGAGTAAATATTGGAACCTTCCTCACCTCTCTCCCGCCAGATAAGCGTCAGCGTGCCGTCATGCAGAAACATCACCTGCGGCTCAAAAATCCGTCTGCCTTCTATAAACTCAAGACTGCTTGAAAACTGTAAAACGTTCGCTTCGGCGTCGCTTGATGAGAGGTCATTCGCTAAATCGCCAGTATTGTGTCCGTTGCCACAACCCGTTGAGATAAGCAAAGCAACGGTTATAGCGGAGAAGGTTTTCGAATTAGACATAGAAATACTCGCTTATGTAACTGATGCACGTTACTGACATCGTAACTATGTCGGCCGATACTACTACATACTTAGCGACGCACGGTGTTCTACTTATATGCCGCGGTGAAATACCGATCGTCAACGCAATTGATTGTGAAAGCTGTCGTCACGGAAAGTAGATTTTACTGCAAAGTTGCAAGCAGCTTGATTGACCTTTTTGGATTGATTAATCGGAACTGATTGAATTTCCCCGTGAGGAAGGATGCGGGAGTTTTGCGTGATTGAGTCCTGCGCCGTTGTGCATTGTCGGGCAAATCGTGCAACGAGCGTCCCAACGACAATTCAATGATTACAATTACTTACTGTCTAGCGATCTAACTTCGAACCAAGTGGTCGGGAGTGCTGAAACTCCCCATGCTTCTCACTTATTTCAATTCGCGGAATCAGCGTGCGGAAAATTTGTGGGACAGCGCGGTCTCGGAATCGCTCTTCAAATTGTTCGACTTTTGCATAGCCAGATTGAGGCCAACTTATATGCAAAAGTTGGGAAGAGCATATGTTCGCTTCTAGGCGATAGCAGTCATCGTCACCATCTGAAGTTTCGGCCACAAACTCCTTTTGTGAATGACTCCTTGTGGCCGATAGCGGTCTGTCATATAGACGGTTTCTAGCGTGATTGAACGTCCGCTTTCGGTGAAAGCTGCCGTTCTTGGAGTGGGGCCCCGGGAACTATGCTGCAATTAGTGGGACGTCCAATACGGCAATGGGCTGAGGGGACGTTGCTAACGTACAAAGCGCGCCCCCGCTACCAATAAACGAAAATGCCGGTCCTTTGGACCGGCATTTTCGTTTATCGCTATCGCGGGCGGGAGATGGCTGCGAGGGATCACCTCAACTCCATACGTGGATACTAAAGGTCATCGCGCACTTACCAGTATTTGATTTTCAGCTTCCCCGGCGCGCTGGGTTCAAATCCTACCCCCGCTACCCAATGAAAAAGGGCCCCTTTGCGGGGTCCTTTTTCATTTCTCGACATTTTCCATAGATTCAATAGTTGTTGCGTGATGCGCAACACGCTATACTGGACCGGTGATCAAGTCGTTCAAGCATAAAGGCCTGCGACGCTACTTTGAGACAGGAAGCAAGTCCGGCATCCAGGCCAAACACGCGGCTCGACTTCGATTGCAACTCGCGGCTCTCGATACCGGCCGAGTTATCGACGATATGGATGTGCCAGGTTACCGACTACATCCGCTAAAAGGGCGTGCAAAGAACCGGTGGTCGATTTGGGTCAGTGGGAATTGGAGGCTCACATTTGAGTTTAGAGATGGCAACGCGTACGTGTTGGACTACGAGGACTATCATTGATGGCTATGCATAACCCTCCGCATCCGGGTGAGTTTATCCGGGAAACATATATTGAGCCTTTTGATATGAGTATCAGGTCATTGGCTCAGAACCTGGGTGTTGCTGCTTCTACTCTGGCGCGAGTCGTCGCCGAGCGTAGTGCAGTAAGCCCGGAGATGGCGCTGCGCCTGTCAAAGGCTCTTGGTCGATCGCCGGAGAGCTGGCTGGCCATGCAGGACAACTATGATCTGTGGAAGGCCA